>JAYURR010000168.1:0-10058 GCA_043756605.1 Chitinophagaceae bacterium | reverse complement strand
TTCATGTTTGCATCTTTGGCACTTAGCAACAATTTTCGGTAATCTACTCTCTTTAGTCTGGGTAAAAAAACATCGCCGGGTATCCAGTTGGCGCCTTTGGCGTAAATGGGTTTGCCGTTTTGTTCAAAATAAAAAGACGTACCAATGGAATCTTTTTGTTGGATAAGTGTTGTGCCTGGCCACCATTTGGGAAGGGGAAATCTTGATTCAACAACTTTTATATTTTCTCCAATAAGTTTTACCTTCCTCCATATCCCACATCCTACAAACTTCGGTCCCCAATCCCAGCCAAACTGAAACTGTGCTTTACGAATGTAAACACGATTATTGTCGGGTAAAATCAAAGGAAGTTTTGCTTTGGCAATACTATCCACTTTATTTTGTGCAGAAGCAAATTTTATCAGCAACACATTTTTTGTTTGTTTGATAAAAGGCTTCACATCAACCATCCAGCCACGGAACATATTATCAGCCTGCAAAATTAAATTGCCATTCAGATACACATCTGCATAAGTATCCAACCCATCAAATACCAACTCAATATTTTTTTTATAGAAAGTTTGAGCATCTACATTAAAAGTGGTCTTGTATTCCCAATCAGCTTTATCAATCCATTGCAATTTGCTTTCATTATCTCTGTAATATGGATCTGGGATTAGTTTGTTGGCCAGCAAATCGGTATGCACAGTGCCCGGCACTGTTGCTTGATACCATTTGTTTTCTTTTTGATTTTTAAATTGCCAGTTTTTATTTAGTTCTATGGAGATGTTTTGGGCATTTGTCTGAATATGGATTAGATTAATTATAAAGATTAAAAGGATTGAGCAGTTTTTCATCTTACAAACTTTTTAAGTTAGCAATTATCTTTTTCACTTCTGCTGAATCTAATGAAACTGATTTCAAATGCTCCTTCATCGCTTCATTTGTATAATCCATCCTGCTGTCAAAATTCATTCTTGCAGATGTATGAAATTCAACGGCACCGGTTCTCTTAGCCAGCTCAATAATATTATCAGCTCTTACGCCACTGCCTGGCATAATGATGATCCTTTCATCTGCCTGTTTGGTCAAAGCCGCAAGGGTTTCAGCTCCGTCCAAAGCGGCAGGCACTAAACCGGATGTAAGTATTCTTTCGCAACCAATTTCAATAATATCTTCCAAAGCTTGCGATGCGTCTTTAACTCTATCAAAAGCTCTATGAAAAGTAACGCCGAGCGGATAAGCCAATGCCACCAACTCTTTGCATCTTTTTTTATCAACCGTTCCATCTGCATTCAACATACCAATCACCACACCATCACAACCAAGTTCTTTACAGATTTTTACATCAGCTTTCATCACTTCAAATTCAGCATCACTGTATAAAAAATCTCCACCCCGTGGGCGTATGATGGGATATAATTCAATCTGTAAAGCTTTACGTGCAGCCTGTATAAAGCCGTAGGACGGGGTAGTGCCGCCTTCGCAGGGATTATCGCACAATTCAATACGGTGGGCACCTGCTGCCTGGGCGAGGATGCAGCTTTCGATATTAAAGCCTATTACTTCTAATTTGAAAGTCATAAAATTTTCAATATTCAATGTTCAATATTCAATTTTCAATGCTGTACAACTTGAACATTGAGCATTGATTATTGGTTATTTCTTAAATTAAAAATTTTGATGGATGTATCATATTTTCTTTATTACTCTTCACACTAAACACAAATCCTTTTTGAATAGCATAAGCACCGTATTGCCCTTTCTTATTCATGGCCAAAAAGCCAACCTGCAATGACTTGGCTTTTTCTTTATCTCTTTTTACAATTCTTTCAACTGCTTTTTTGCAGGCTATTTCCGGTGAGTAGCCCTGGCGCATAAATTCAACCACCAAATGCGTTCCGCAAATGCGAATCACTTCTTCGCCGGTACCGCTGCTGGTGGCTGCACCAATTTCATTATCTACAAATAAACCTGCACCAACAATAGGCGAATCGCCCACACGGCCATGTAATTTAAATGCCATGCCGCTGGTGGTTACAGCACCTGATAAATTTCCCATTGCATCCATCGCTACCAAACCCATCGTATCGTGATTAACGCTTCCATCTTCAAAATAATTGGGAGCAAATGGTCCATTCTGTTTTTTGTTTTCAATATTTATAACCGGTTTGTATTCACTTTTTTTCAGCCATTCTGCATAAGCTTTTTTTGCATCATCAGATAGCTCTGTGCTTTGTAAACTAAACCCGTTTTCAACAGCAAATTGTTGTGCGCCGGCACCAACCAGAATTACATGCGGTGTTTTTTCCATTACCTTTCTTGCTACAGATACCGGATGTTTTATCCGCTCCAAACCCGCTACAGCACCACAATTGGCTTTATGATCCATAATGCAGCTATCTAATGTAACAATACCATCCCTATCTGGATAACCACCCAAACCCACACAGCAGTTAATTTCATTTTCAATGTGCATGGCACCGGCTTCTACCGCATTCAATGCAGTTCCTTTTGCTGATAATATTTTCCATGCTGCGGCATTAACCGGCATGCCGCTATCCCAGGTAGAAATCACAATTGGTTTTGTCGTTCCTTCAAAGCCGTTAGCCAGAGTTTTTTTTGCAGCAAGCAGTGGTGCAGTTAATGCAGAGAGGTGTAAAAATTTTCTACGGTTCATGTTTTTGTTTTTGGCTAAGGGTACAAAAGAGAAAAAGAGATGGGCTTGTAACTCTTTTGTCCTCTTAGCAATGTTTTAATATTCATCACCCAAGGCAAAAATCTGCTTCCGCATTTTGTACTTCCCTCTTGTAAAATCCGGAATGTTTTGTAACTGCCCACCTTCTAATATACTTTTTTCGCTAAGCGGTGTAATGGCGTACCAGCTTGCATAATCATACACATCCAAAGGAAATTCGGTATCCCGTTTTATACATTCAATAAAAGCATGGTCAACAAAAAAATCCATGCCACCATGGCCGGCACCTTCGGCTTTGGTGCCATATTTTTTCCAGAGCGGATGATCATTTTCTTTTAACCATTTTTCAGTTGTATCCCAGCGATGATTGTGCTTCATCAGTTTCTCCATGTAAATAAAACCCTGGTTGTTTTCGCCCCAGCCATAATCCTGCCACAAACCTTCTGTACCCTGTACACGAAAACCTAAATTATAAGGTCGGGGTGATGAAACATCGTGCGTTAACAAAATAGTTTCGCCATTGGCGCATTGTATTTGTGTGTTTACAATATCGCCACATTTAAAATTAAGTTTTGCATTGGGATGGTTGGCGCCGCCTTTTGGATGCTCCACAATATATTTATGCAAACCTTTCGCTTTGCTTGCTATGGAAGAAAGTTTGGTCATGCGGTTACCACGGTTGATATCCATCATAACCGCAACCGGCCCCAAACCGTGTGTAGGATAGAGTTCTCCATTGCGTTTTAAATTATGTTCGGTTCGCCACTGTGCTTCGCTGTAGGCATTTTTCCCAAATTCAACACCGCTGTTATAAGCAGTTTTTCCATCATTAAAAAATACGCCACGCAGGTCGTGTTCATATCCACCTTGTCCGTGCAAGAGTTCACCAAACATACCTTTACGCACCATGTTCAATATCGCCATCACATCTCTGCGGTAGCAAACATTCTCCAGCATCATCAATGGCACTTTTGTCTTTTCAGAAGTGTTCACTACATCCCAACACTCCTGCAATTTTACGGCACCACAAACCTCGGCACCCACAATTTTTCCGGCGTTCATGGCATCAATGGCCTGTATGCTGTGCCACTCCCAGGGGCTGCATATTACCACTGCATCCACATCATCACGTTTTAATAAATTGCGGTAATCAAAATCACCGTTTTTATATATGGCCGGTTCGGGGCGTTTATAATCTTTAAAAACTTTCAAAGCCTCATCCACACTGCGTTGTTGCGGATCAGCAATGGCGGTAACTTCCACATCATCACGTTGTAAAAAATTACCCATGTGTTCGTGCGACCGGAAACCGGCACCAATAATACCAATGCGCACTTTATCTTTTTTTGCAGATGAAAATGCTTTGATAGAATTGCTGAGTGTGAGTGCCGCACCTGTGAGTGCTGTTGTTTTAATAAAATTTCTGCGGTTAAATTCGTAAGACATGAAGATTATTTTAAACAATAAAAATAAAATTATTTGTGCATCGAAAGTTTCTGCATCATTTCGGTTGAAATACTTTCGGCATAAGTTCCATAAGCACCCGACATGGAGCCTTTCACCGTTCCATCTTTAGATTCAATTGCATAAATAACGCTTTGATCTCCGGGATCAGTATCGCCTTCAAAACGATACACTTCTACAATTTCAAATTCATTCGGGTTTAAACACACTTTATTATCACTGCAGATTATTTTATCAAATGCAATATTAAAATCAACGGTAAATCCACGGAGTTTTAAATCTTTTAAGGCTTCGGTTACGGTGTCGTAGGTTTTCATTTTTTTTTATTGAAGTTACAAAATCTCTATTGAGTTTTTAAAGCTTTTGGATTTGTTTTATTCCCCATAAAATAAATAACAACAATTACAGTGATTGTAGCTGTAGTTAAAAACGTAACTATAGCCCCAAATTTAAACCAAAGCAGGCCACAAAGGCTGCTGGCAATAAATGCACAAATGCTCTGAAAGCCGGAGTAGGTGCCAATTGCAGTGGCAGTTTCGCTTTTATCAACAATATTACTTATCCATGCTTTGGATATGCCCTCTGTTGCGGCAGCATACACTCCGTACAATAAAAACAACAGCATAAAAATGTAAATATTATTGTTGAAAGCAAAACCAATATATACCATGCTGAAAACAAAAAGGCCGGCAATGAATATTTTTTTAAGTCCTATTTTATCGGCAACAATGCCGATAGGGTAGGCCAGCAAAGCATACACCAGGTTATAAAAAATATAAACGCCAATTACGGCTGTGTCGTTCAGTCCGCTTTCTTTCATCTTCAATAAAAGAAAAACATCTGAGCTGTTGAATAAAGCAAATAATAATAAACCGGCTACTAATTTTTTGTATTGAGGGTTACTGTTTTTCCAATAACTGGCAAAGGCGAAAAAGTTGATGGTTGACGGTTGAAGGTTTGCCGGTGCATGCAACTTTTTTTCTTTTATTAATAGGGTTGAAACGATGGCAAGCAATCCCGGCAAAAAAGCAATTAAAAAAAGTGTTTTATAATCATCGGGATTAAAATAGAGGTAAACCAACGCAATGGCAGGGCCAAAAACTGCACCCATCGTATCCAGGCTGCGGTGAAAACCAAAAACACGGGCCTTGTTTTCTTTGCTGCATTCGTCGCTCAGCATGGCATCTCTGGCACCGGTGCGTATGCCTTTACCCAGCCTGTCAATCGTTCTTGATAAAAATATCCACCATGGATAAATGAAAATGGCCAGCATGGGTTTGCTGATGGCACTTAATGAATAACCGAGTTGTACAAAGGGTAAACGTTTGCCGTTTTTATCGCTCATTTTACCAAAATAACTCTTGCTTAGTCCGGCTACACATTCTGCCACACCCTCCAAAACCCCTATAAACAGGGCAGTGTAGCCAATGTGTTTTAAAAAAAGCGGCATTACCGGATAAAGCATTTCACTCGCCATATCAGTAAATAAACTAACCAGCGAAAGCATCCAGATGGTTGGTGTAATTATCTTTTGTGGAGAATTTGTGACTTTTTGCAAAAAGATGTTTTTATATTTCAACTTTACGTTTAATAAAATAACCGCCGTCAGGGTTTTCAACCGCTGACGGGGTTTCGTTTTTCCGAATGTAGCAATTTGTTGGTACATTGCAGGGATAAAAAGATAATTTGTTACTTATACCATGATGAACATCAAAATGAATTTTAATTTATTGGTATTTGCAGCATAAAAAACAGCTATGAGCAAAAAGATACAGACAGTAAAAAAATCATCTCAAACAGACATTGTAAAAGGAAGATTGGACATTTCAAAAAACGGAATGGGCTTTGTAATTGTTGAAGGAAACGACAAAGACATTATTGTAAGGCCCAATGATTTTAACCGGGCTTTTCATGGAGATATGGTGAGGGTGCAGGTTAACAAAGGCATCTCAAAAGATAAAAGACCCGAAGGTAAGATTGTGGATGTGGCCGAACGCAAACAAACAGAATTTATCGGCAACATACAAATGAGCAAAAACTTTGCTTTTTTTATACCGGCATCAGAAAAACCGATACCCGATTTTTATATTGCAACTGATAAATTAAACGGTGCAACCGATAACGAAAGGGTGATTGTAAAATTAGTAAGCTGGGATAAAGCCGAAAAAAAACCAATAGGCGAAGTGGTAAGCATTTTAAAATCGGAAGATGAGAATGATATGGCCATGAAGGAGATACTGATTGAGGCCGGTTTTCCGCTTGCATTTGATAAAGAAGTATTGGCAGAAGTTAAAAAACTGCAGCCAAATATTTCACGGGAAGAGATCAGCAAAAGAAAAGATTTCAGGGATATTTTAACCTTTACTATTGATCCCGTTGATGCAAAAGATTTTGATGATGCCATTTCGATACGTAATCTTGACAACGGAAATTATGAAATTGGCGTACACATTGCAGATGTAAGCCATTTTGTAAAACCCGGTACACTGTTAGATAAAATTGCTTACGAAAGGGCCACCAGCGTGTATTTGCCCGATAGGGTGAACTCGATGCTGCCCGAAAAAATATCGAACGAATTGTGTTCTTTAAGGCCGCATGAAGATAAATATACTTTCTCAGCCGTGTTTCAGATAACCAACCGTGCCGAAATAAAACATACCTGGCTTGGCCGCACCATCATACACAGTAACCATAGGTTTAGTTATGATGAAGTGCAGGAAATTATTGAAAAGAAAGACGGCCTGCATCATAAGCCCATTGTTTTATTAAATGAGCTTGCAAAAAAATTCAGGGCCGAGCGATTTAAAGAAGGTGCCATCAATTTTTCATCTACCGAAGTGCGTTTTGAGCTGGATGAAAAAGGCAAACCAATTGGTATTATTGTAAAAGAAAGTAAAGATGCCCATAAACTTATTGAAGAATTTATGTTGCTTGCAAACAGGGCAGTGGCAAGTTACGTTTCAAAAATAAAAGTAAATAAGGAGCCAATCCCTTTCCCGTACCGCATACATGATACTCCTGATGACGAAAAGCTAAAACCATTTGTGGCATTCGCCAAAAAATTTGGTTACACTTTTGATATGCACGATGAGAAGGCAGTGGCTTCTTCTTTCAACAAACTGCTGAAAGATGTACAAGGCAAACCTGAGCAGCATGTGCTGGAGCAACTCGGTATCAGAACCATGGCTAAAGCAGTTTACACATCATCTAATATTGGCCATTATGGTTTGGGTTTTGAATTTTATTGTCATTTTACTTCGCCCATTCGCCGCTATCCAGATGTAATGGTGCATCGCATTTTACAACAATGCTTAGAGAAAGATTTAAAGCTTGATAAAAAAATGGATGAACGTTGCAAACACTGCAGCGACCGGGAACGCAAAGCCATGGAAGCAGAACGTGCCGGTAATAAATACAAACAGGTTGAGTATATGAAAAACTACCTGGGACAGGAGTTTGACGGTATCATCAGCGGTGTTGCCTCGTTTGGTTTTTTTGTTGAAACCGTGTTACACAAATGCGAGGGCATGGTTACCGTTAGAGACCTGAGTGAGTACGATGATTTTAGACTTGACGAAACAGATTATGCGTTGGTTGGTTTGCGTACGGGTCAAAAATTTCGTATGGGAGATGCAGTGCGGATAAAGGTTGTGGCGGCAAATTTAAGTAAGCGGCAGTTGGATTATGAGTGGGTTACGGAGAAGAAAGGAGTTGCTAATTCAAAATTGGTAAAGAAGGGCGCAGAATATAAGTCTAAAACTTCAACGCCTGATAAATCTAAAACACCAAAAATTGCTGTCGGTAAACCGGCTGCTAAAACAAATAAAAAGAAACATTAAAATTATAAGAAGCAAAATCAATTTTGCTTCTTTTGCTTTAACTATATGCTTTCATTTATAGAACTTTCCAGACTCTTCGAAGAAAAATTCAACAGCCGTCATTTTCCGCAACAGCCGGAAACATTGTACGAGCCTGCTCAATATATTTTAAACCTTGGTGGTAAAAGAATAAGGCCTGTTTGTGTGCTGATGGGTAATCAGCTGTTTAACGATATTGATCCGGATGCCTACAATGCTGCTGCTGCTATTGAGCTTTTTCACAACTTCAGTTTAATACACGATGATATAATGGATAAAGCGCCCATGCGCCGTGGTATGCAAACCGTGCATACAAAATATGGCGAATCCACAGCATTGCTTGCAGGCGATGTGATGTTTGTAAAAGCATATGAATATCTTAATAAAATAAAACTGGCGCAGTTACAAAAAGTGCTGTATTTATTTAATAATACCGCCAGTGCCGTTTGCGAAGGCCAGCAATTAGATATGGATTTTGAAAATAGAGAAACGGTGAGCATGGATGAGTATGTGTACATGATAACCTTAAAAACTTCGGTGCTGGTGGCCGCAAGCCTCAAGCTGGGCGCCATTTTAGGTGGAGCAGGAGAGGGTAATCAAAATCATTTGTATGAGTTTGGAAAAAATCTTGGCATTGCTTTTCAGGTGCAGGATGATTATTTAGATGCATTTGGCGACCCGGAAAAATTTGGCAAAAAAGTAGGTGGCGATATTATCGCCAATAAAAAAACTTTCTTAATGATTCATGCTTTTGAAACAGCAAAGCCTGCACAGTTGAGTGAATTGAAAGAACTGATAAAAAACAATCCTGATGATAAGGTAGAAAAAGTGATGCAGATTTTCCGTGATTGTAAAGTAGATGACTGGGCCAAAGAACTTAAAAATAAATACCTGCAAACTGCTTTACAGCATCTTGAAGATACGGCAGTACTGAATGCACGTAAAAAACCGTTGCAGGAACTGGCTGATTATCTGATGATGAGGGAGAGCTAAAAAGGGTTTAGGGTTTTGTGTTTTTTGTTATTGGTGCTATACCAAAAATCCACAAATAATGTCTGACAAAATTCAAAAAAGTGAAAAGAAAAAAGATAGCATGTCTTTTTTTGACTATGCCACAGAAATAGTCGGATGGATACAAATTGTTGCATCTCCGCTTTTAGCAGCACTTGTAATTGCAGCATTAATCTATTTTTCAAACCCAACCATACTAAGATTTATTATTGCAATTCTTGTGATTCTTGTCGGATTAATAGTAGGGATAATTTTTGCTACAAGAGTCTGGAAGAAACAAGGAACAATTCACTTCGTTTCAAGGGTGATGGCTACTCCCGAACTTGATAATTTAGATGAAGAGAAAAAATAAGTGCAAACAATCCAGGCTTTTTTGTAAGGCCGACATTATATTTAGCTTCTATTTTCATAACTAAAAATTTTTCCTTAATTTCCTTCTACCAAAACAAAACCAACATGTCAAATTCCTTATTCCGCACAAAAAAAATTGAAAGTATTTTAGCCGAAGGCAGCGATGATACGCATGGCAGCGGCGGCTTAAAGCGTGTGCTTACTGTACGTGACCTTACCTTTTTTGGCATTGCAGCTATATTGGGTGCAGGCAGTTTCAGTAGTCTGGGTTTTGCGGTTTTTAATGGTGGTCCGGGTGTGGTTATATTATTTATCATCACAGGTATAGCCTGTGCATTCACGGCTCTTTGTTATTCTGAATTTGCAAGTCGCATACCAGTTGCAGGCAGTGCTTATACTTATGCCTACGCCAGCTTTGGTGAGTTGTTTGCCTGGGTAATTGGCTGGGCTTTAATAATGGAATATTCTATCGGTAATATTTATGTGGCTTACAGTTGGAGCGATTATTTTACATCTTTTCTTGATAAACTCGGGCAAAGCATAAATATGAATTTACATATTCCTGCTTATTTTTCTACCAGCTATATGGAAGCCAAACATGCCATCGAAGGTGGAAGTACCAATGCCGATGTGCTGGCAGCATGGAACAACGCACCTGTTGTTGGTGGGTTAAGAATGATACTGGACATTCCTGCACT
>JAYURR010000167.1:0-32595 GCA_043756605.1 Chitinophagaceae bacterium | reverse complement strand
TCAGGCTTACATTTGAATATATAAAACATATTGGAACAGTTTTTGGGTAAAGGATAGTACTATCAATGATTTGATAAAAATTATAATCGCATGAAATTTCTGAAAAATTTTTTTAAAATATTTTTTATTGTTTTGATTTTGCTTATTGGATTGTTATTTGCAGCACCATATATTTTTAAAGGCAAAATTGTATCGCTTGTTAAAAAAGAAGTAAATAAAAGCCTGTACGCCCAGGTTGATTTTAAAGAAGTGGATATTTCTTTTTTCAGGCGTTTTCCAAAAGTTAGTATCGGGCTTGATGAACTGCAGGTTGTTGGGTTAGACTATTTTGAAAAAGATACCTTGTTGTATGCCAAAAGAGTGGATGCCACTGTTGACTTTATGAGTTTTATCCGGGGTAAAAACATGGATATTTACAGCATCTTTTTTCAATCGCCCCGTGTGCATGCTATCATTAATAAAGATGGCCTGGCCAATTGGGATATTGTAAAACCTCAAGCCCAAAAAAACAATACCGACTCAACAGCTAAACCTTTTAACCTGAAGCTGGATTATTATTCTATTGAAAACGGGTACATCAATTACATGGATGTGGCCGGTAACAGCAGCATTGTTTTAGAAAACGTAAACCATACCGGCCGGGGCGATTTTACATCTGATCAGTTTACGCTCAATACCAATACCACAGCCGATTCTGTATCTTTTAATATGGGAGCAATTCCCTATTTATCAAAGGTTAAATCAACCGTAAATACCATCATTAAAATTGACAACAAAAATAATATTTACAGTTTTGATGGCGTTGATATTTTGCTGAACGAATTAAAAGTAAACGGCAGCGGTGTAATAAAAAAAATAAGCAATGGATACGATATGGATATCAATTTTAAATCGCCCTCAACCGATTTTAAAAATATTTTATCGCTTATTACGCCACTTTATCAAACAGAGTTTAATAAAATAACTGCAACCGGCAGTGGTATTTTTGAAGGGTATATCAGGGGTGTGTCGCACGATTCTGTTATGCCCGGCTACCATGTTGCTATGAAAGTGAAAGATGGTTCTTTTAAATATACCGATCTGCCAAAAGCCATACAGCAAATAAATTTTAATGCCGTTATTGATAATATTGATGGACAAACAGATAACACGGTGGTTGATGTTACAAACGGGCACCTGGCAATAGATGGTGAGCCATTCGATTTTCGCCTGTTGGTTAAAAAGCCGGTAAGCAATATGTTTGTAAATGCAGCTGCAAAAGGAAAACTGAATTTATCTGAAGTTGTAAATTATTTAAAACTCGCCAAAGGCACCAGCATAGCGGGTTTATTAAATGCAGATGTAAGTGTAAAAGGAAATGTGAAGGATATTGAAAACCAACTGTACAATAGTTTTTATGCAGCAGGCATTGTTGATGTAAGTGATTTTAAATATACTTCGATTGATTACCCAACGGGTGTAAAAATAAATACGCTGCATTCTGAATTTACGCCAACAAAAATTGACCTTTCAAACCTGAGTGGCCAGTACATGAATTCTAACTTCAGCGGTGGCGGACAAATTAATAACCTGCTGAGTTATCTTTTAAACGGAAAGCCATTGAGTGCCAACCTTACTGTAAAAGCTGATAAAGTAAATTTGAACGACTGGATGGGTGTTGCTGCCGGGCCAACTACTAAGGCGCAACCTGCAAAACCTTTTATTGTACCTGCCAATCTTGATATTGATCTGAATGCATCGGTTGATAAAATGCTGTATGATAAATTAGATATTCAAAATTTAACCGGAGCAGTTTTAATAAAAGACCAAGCCGTTAAACTCAGTAATGTTAGTGGCAATGCGATGGATGGAAAAATAAAAATAAACGGATCGTACAGCACCAAAGAAAATAAAGTGAAACCCGCCATAGCCATGAGTTACGATGTGCAGGGTGTGGATATTCAAAAAATATTTTATGCTTTTAATACTTCGCAAAAGCTGATGCCGATTGGTAAATATTTAACGGGAAAATTAACCTCCGTTTTATCTGCCAACGGCAACCTGGGCGATAACCTTGATATAGATATGAGCACCATTTCGGGCAATGGTAATTTATTTTTGATTGAAGGTTTTCTCAGCAAATTTGCACCGCTTGATAAAATTGCATCGGTGCTAAATGTAAAGGAACTGCAATCCATATCAATGAAAGATGTGAAAACATTTTTTGAATTTTCGAATGGTAAACTGCTTGTTAAACCATTTACTTTAAAGGTTAAAAATATTGAAATGGAGATTGGCGGCTTGCAAGGTATCGGTTTTGATGAAGGAATAAATTACGCCATCAACATGAAATTACCCAGAGCCCTCATGGGTACAAAGGGAAACCAGTTTTTAGATAACCTATTCAAATCTGTTAACGCTAAAGGCATACCGGTAAAACTGGGAGAAACAGTGAGCCTTAAAATGGCAATGGGCGGCACTTTAAAAAATCCAACATTAAAAGTTGACTTAAAACAAAGTGGCGAAAAACTGGCCGATCAGATGAAGGAACAGGTTAAGGATTTTGTGCAGGCAAAAATTGACAGTGCTAAAAAAGCAACGCAGGATACCATAAATTCATTAAGACGACAACTGGAAATGGCTGCACGTGAGGAATTGCGAAAAAAGATGCTTGGTAATAAAGATACCGCAGCAGTAAAAGACAGCACGCCTGTAAAAAATAGTGGTGAAAAAACAAAAGAATCCATCAAAGGATTACTGGATAATTTATTAAAAAAGAAGAAGAAGGATTCGCTGCTTAATGTACCTAAAGATACTTCGATAAAACAATAGCTTTTTAAAATCGCTGCGGATTAAATGCTTCAATTGCAATTTCAGTTTTTGTATTTTTAATAAGCTGGCTCACAATTTTACCGGTACCTGTTCCTTCAGAAATACCAAGCATAGCATGCCCGCCAGCAAAAATTACATTGTCATAGTTTGCAACCCGGCCAATGTATGGTAATCCATCGGGCGTAACAGGCCTTAGCCCATTCCATATTTTATCTGCCGGCGGAAAATCAATTTTCAACCCCGGATAAAAATCTTTTGCCGAATTGTAAATACCCAGCATGCGGCTGAGCATTATTTTATTATTAATGCCGCTGAGTTCCATTGTGCCACCAATACGAAGTTGTTGCCCCCAGGGCGTTATAGCGCATCTGCCATCAACTAAAATAGCCGGGTATTTAATATTTTTTTCAACGTGATTGTATGTGTGACTGTAACCCTTGCCCGGTTGCAACAATAATTTTATGCCCATCATTTTTGCAACAACAGGTAACCAGCTACCGGTGGCTACAACAATTTCATCAGCATCAAACTTTCCTTTATCGGTAATTATTGCTGAAATTTTATTGCCTGTTTTTTCAAAACCAGTAACTGTTGTATTAAGCTGAAAATGCACGCCTTTGTCTTCTAAATATTTTTTTAATGCCAGCATCATCTTGCCGGGATTAAAATGGCAATCATTTTTAAACAACACAGCACCTGCAACATCCAGTTCAACATCAGGTTCCAAAAGTTGCACGGCTTCTCTGTTTAAGCGCTCAACTTTTAATCCAAATTTTTCAGCATCGTCTGCTAAATGAAATTCATGGTCAAGCGTTTTTTGCTGTTTGCACATCATCATGCAGCCCTTTTCTTCCATATCAAATGTATCGCCAATTTCAATCCGCATATCATTCATTAAATGACGGCTTAGTTGTAAAATATTATTTAAGTGCGGCGAATTCTTCTGCACCATTTTAGCAGTACTGCTTTTCCAGAAATGGTAGCCCCATTGCATCAGATCGAGGTTTAGCCTGGGTTTTATGTAAAATGGCGAAGTGGAATTGAGCATCCATTTTATGCCTTGCGAAATTATGCCAGGGCTGGCCAGCGGCACAAAATGGCTGGGCGACATGTAGCCCATGTTGCCGAAAGAGCAGCCATCGGTTATATCGCCTCTTTCAATTACAGTTACTGAGTAACCTTCCTTTTGTAAATAGTAAGCGCTGCATAAACCGATTACGCCGCCGCCAATTATTGTAATCATAATACCCCCTGTCCCCCTGAAGGGGGAACTTAATTTCATAGTACTCTACTGCATAGCTTAGTGTATTATGAGATAAGTTTTAAAAAATAAAAAAATGATTTCTATGCAAATCAAAATACTCTGGTTTGTTTAAATGCCCTTGCCCTCAGTTCCCCCTTCAGGGGGCGGAGGGGGGTTTATATCACCTGAAACCCATACGCATACGGATCATCTTCATCATCAATGGTAATCGTATTCTGTCCGTAAATTCTTGCCCATCCTTCTATTGATGGCCTGATGGCAGGCTTGCCTGCAACCAAAACTTCTTCTTCAATTCTTCCAATAAATTTACTGCCGATGATACTTTCATGTATAAATTCATCGCCGGTTTTTAATAATCCTTTTGCATACCATTGCGCCATACGAGCCGATGTGCCGGTGCCGCAAGGACTTCGGTCAATGGCTTTAACGCCATAAAAAACTGCATTGCGGGCCGTGGATGTTTTATCTAAAACTGCGCCGGTCCATAAAATATGGCTGCATCCTTTTATCGTTTCATTTTCGGGATGCACAAAAGTATATTTATCGTTGATGTTTTTTCTCAGTTCTCTGCTCCAACTTATTAGCTTATCGGCGGTGTAATATTCCAATCCTGCAAAATTTTTCTGTACTTCTACAATTGCATAAAAATTTCCGCCGTAGGCAACATCAACAACCAGTTCTCCTAATTCCGGGCAACTAACTGATAATTCTGTTTCTGCCAAATAAGAAGGTACATTGGTTAATCGTACTGATTTTACTTTTCCGTTTTCTTCTTTGTAAGCAATTAAAATAAGTCCTGCCGGAGCTTCCATTCTTACTATGCCTGCTGTTTTTGGTTTTATTAATCCTGCTTCAATGGCAATAGTAATAGTGCCGATGGTGCCGTGGCCGCACATGGGCAGGCAACCACTGGTTTCAATAAATAAAACGGCTACATCGTTACTGGGATCGTGCGGCGGATATAAAATACTGCCGCTCATCATATCGTGGCCACGGGGCTCAAACATAAGGCCCTTGCGTATCCAATCGAATTCTTTTAGAAAATGCTGGCGCTTTTCACTCATATTATTACCTGCAAGTTTTGGTCCGCCTTCTTTTACCAGACGAACGGGATTACCACAGGTATGTGCATCAATGCAAATAAATGTTTTCTTCAAGACAGTTTTTTAGATTCAATATGCAACTTAATTAAAACTTCGCTTGTTTTATGGAAGAGTTTGGAAAGATTTTACTTTCCTTATTATCATATAAAAAAAGCCACTATCAAATACATGATAGTGGCCTGCTCCCCGGTTGCCCGGATTATTTTTTCTTGATTTTAGTAGCTTGTTTTAAAACCCTGGGTTCTCCGGCTTTGCCATAAATCGGGCAATAATAATCAAGCACATCTAAAGCCTGGTTGTAGCTAAGCCAATATTCAATTACAGTACCGGTAAAAACAAATCTTCCCTGATAATTATACATATCTCTGGTGCCACGGCTACTGAAATTTCCATAAACCAAATCGCCTTCGTAGGGCTGGCTGCTTGCGTTGGTGCGTACAACATTGTATCCATTATAGGTTTCAACAACCCAATAGCTACAGGAAGGGTCGCTGTAAACTACTTCCCCTTCTTCCTGGTTTAGCCAATAAGCTTCATCATTTGCAACAACTACCCTGTCTTTTACGCAACTACTCAATAAAACAATTGCCAGCAAAAAAGTGGCAGAAAGTGTAAATATTTTTTTCATGAAGATTCAATTTAAAGTTTGAAAAAACTTTTCAATTAAGTAATAGCAAAATTGTGCCAGAACCGCCAGATATTGATGTAGGTTTTGTTAAAATAGCGGTATGGCTGATATTCACTTCTCAGAGGTTTACTGTAAAAGCAATTTTTCTGGTTTTTTAACATTGCATTGCATGATATAAAACTTCGGCGCACTTAAAATTGTTGCTAAAGCAACCCTGAAAGTTGTCAGGCTTTATCGCAGAGAAAATGAGATAAGGAGTTTACGCAGGGGCTCTCTTCGTAAAAACTCAGTGTAAAAAAAATGCTGCGACAATTTTAAATGCACCCTGGAACTTTGGCAAAGTTACACAGCATTAGTACATTTATATAATGGAACAGTACGGAAAAATTTTACTCTTTGCCATGCCGGCTTTTTTGTTGCTGGTATTATTCGAAAAATGGTATGGCTGGCGCAAAGGAAAAGATACGGTGCGTAACATGGATATGATAAGCAGCCTGAGCAGCGGTGTTACCAATGTTACAAAAGATGTAATCGGCTTATATCTTGTTATTCTTTCTTATCCTTTTTTGTTGAAATGGCTTGCATTAACAACCATCAGCAATACCATCATTGTTTATATTATTGCTTTTTTTGCGCTGGATTTTGCCGGTTACTGGGTACATCGTTTGCAGCACGTAACCAATTTTTTCTGGAACGGACATATTGTTCACCACAGCAGCGAAGAATTTAATCTGGCATGTGCCTTACGGCAAAGTATTTCGGCCATTGCAAAAATTTATGCAATATTTCTTTTACCGGCTGCATTGCTTGGCATACCAGTACAGGTTATTGCCGTGGTTGCGCCGCTGCATTTGTTTGCACAGTTCTGGTATCATACGCAGCATATTGGAAAGATGGGGTTTTTGGAAAAGATAATAGTAACACCATCGCATCACAGGGTGCATCACGCCTTCAACAAAGAATATCTTGATAAAAATTTTGGACAGATATTTATTTTCTGGGACAAATGGTTTGGAACTTTCAAGGAAGAAATGCAAACTGTGCCACCGGTGTATGGCATTACCAGGCCCGTACAAACCTGGAACCCGATACGCATAAATTTTCAACACGTTTGGTTATTGATAAAAGATGCCTGGAGAACAAATAACTGGAAAGATAAATTTACACTGTGGTTTAAACCCACCGGCTATCGCCCTGCTGATGTGGTAGAAAAATACCCGGTGTACAAAATTGAAGATGTATATCACTTTGAAAAATACGATACACAAACTTCAACTGCATTAAATGTTTGGAGCTGGATTCAGTTGTTGCTGATTTTGTTTTTTGTAAGTTATATGTTTGGCAATATTGCACTCATCAACAGTCTTGATACAAATTATCTTTTCTGGTATGCCGGCTTTCTTTTTTTAAGTGTATATGCGCTTACCGATTTGATGGACAGGAATGCTTCTGCTATTGTGTGGGAGTTTATCAGGGGCAGCATTGGCCTCACCATTCTCTTTAATCAAAACGATTGGTTTGGAGCAGGAGCCTATTTACCGGCAGCAAAATATATTTTTGGTGCTTATTTTATTATGTCCATTTTAGTAACCGGCTGGTTTGTAGCTAAGCATGCAAGAGAAGATGTGAAGATGGCTGCTGTTGTGTAATTTGCATCAACAAAATATCCTTTCATAATTGTAAAACGAATTACTCTGCAAGTAATTTTTCAATTGTTGTTTTTTCCAACGCCCAGTTGTAACCCTCCAGTTTTGATTGTATTACTTCTCCTTTTTTATCTAGCAAATAAGTAGTTGGGTAAACATGTATGCCAAGGCTGGCAAGGCTTTTAATTGAATGTGTAAATATGATTTTATCAGGCGCAAACCGCTTTTGAAGCATGTTGATACGAATTGTATCTTCATCTGATATACATAAAATTTTAAAGTTTGATGAATTGATGGTTGACAGCAACTCATCAAAAACATACATCTCCTGTAAGCATGGCCCACACCAGGTTTGAAAAAATGAAACGATTACAACATTCCCTTTTAAATCGTTAATAGTGGTTTTTGTATTACTGCCGGTTAGTAACAATTCACTGGTTTGAAATTCCATTTTTGGCACAACCGTTTTACGCATATACCACATGATGGCCCAGCCAGCCGCAAGTACAATGATGATTAAATAAAATATCTTGCTTAATTTATTTTTCATTTTAGTGGTGATCTTTCTGATTGTTTTTGATTTTCTGACCGGTTAAACCTTTTTAAAAAATATTGCAAGGCAATTTTAGCTAATGGGTTTTTCACTTTCACATAATTAAAAATTTGTTTTGGAAATGCACCCAGGTTAGCCTTTGCTTCTTTGGCCGTTCTGCCAAGCTCCAGTTTTTCGTATTTACGATCAATCATTTTCTGTACACTTAAAAACAAAATGTTGAAATATGTTTTGTGTGTATCATTATAAGCATAATCCAATCCAATATAATGCGTTTCCATTTCGTTGTTGTAAAAAATGTAGGTGTAAAAACCAATCATTATATTATTTACATACAGCGCATGTAATTCAAAACGTTCTTCAAGGTCCAGCTTTAATTGATGCAGATAGGCAGCATTTACAATGCCCAGCCTTATTTTCTGTTTATTAACAACATTGCGGTACAGCCGATTAATCTCTGCTGCATTTTCTAAAATTTCTACAGCACTTAATTCTTTTGTTACTACGCCTTTAAAAGCCTGTATAATTTTTTTAGCCCGCTTAAAATATTTTTTTGTCAGATCATTTAAATAATCATCAAAGCTTTCCCAATGTGGCCTTCGGGTAATTTCCATGGTAACATCCCCATTAAAAAAATGGTATTTTAATGCAGCATATTTATCTTCTAAAAAAACTTCTTTACAATCTTTAATAATTATTCCATAAGGGTTTGCTTTTTTATACTGATTTGTAAAAAGTTCGATGGCATCAAATATAAAAGCATTGTGCTGCTCATTTTTAAAGTAAAATCCCTGAAAATTTATCCTGAATAAATTGCCACAAATAAGCAGGTGCAGCTTTTTGGGTAAAAAAATCTTTAACAAGCAGGATTGAAAATTTTGCGGAGTACTGAAATTTAAATGCGTATGATTAACCTTAAATAATTGCAGGTAGGCCAAACCTATCAATTTATTTTTTAGAAATATCTGCAGGTAGTAATTTTCAATATCAGGTATCTGAGCATTCTCAAACGCCAGTAAATGCTTTTGTTTTAAGTGATGATTTTCAGGTAAAAAATCATCCCATACATCTTTATGTGCTGCAATCTGGCTTACATGGTTAATTGTAATTGTCAAACTTAAAATTATTTTTTGGGTACAGCAGCCTTCGTTAATTCATTATCCACCGTTCTCCATATTTCCAACGGATTTTCATCCTTCAATTCATCAGGCAACAGATTATTGCTCCAGTTTTGAAAAGCAATTGGCCTTGCGAAACGTTTAATACCATCTGCACCAACCGAAGTAAACCTGCCATCGGTTGTGGCCGGAAAAGGCCCACCATGTTGCATACTCAAACAAACCTCCACACCGGTTGGTACGCTGTTTAAAATAAAACGGCCGCAGATATTTTTTACAGCTTCAACTAATTCATCATTTTGTTTTATATCATATTCTGTAGCCATTAAGGTTGATGTTAATTGCCCTTCCAGATTTTTTGCAACTGCAATCATTTCGTTCATGTCTTTGCAACGGATGATGATGGAGTAGGGGCCAAAAACTTCGTGGTGTAAAACAAGGTAATTTAAAAAAGCCTGGCCGGTTGCGGTGGCAATTAAGGCTCCTGCCAAGCTGCTGTCGGGGCTTTGCGCCGCCGACAGCATTTCAACATCGGGTTGTGATAAAGCCGTTTCTTTATTTTTATGGTATGCTTTTATAATTCCTTCGTGAAGCATTTTTGCCGGTGCAATATTTTTTATTTCTTTGGCAAGGCTTGTTGTAAACAGAGTTAGTGCTTCACATTCAATCCCAATAATTATTCCCGGCTTGGTACAAAACTGCCCCACACCCAAAGTGATAGAACCTGCATACATCGTTGCAATTTCATTGGCAGATGCGGACAGTTTTTCGGGTAATAAAAAAACCGGATTCACACTTCCCATTTCTGCAAAAACGGGTATCGGTACTTTACGCTCATTGCCCCAATCGAATAATTGTTTGCCGCCTGTATAAGAGCCTGTAAAGCCAACAGCTTTTGTGTGTGGATGCATTACCAAAGCTTTGCCCACCTCAAAACCTGCGCCATGCACATGTGCAAAAATTCCTTTAGGCATATTGCATTTTTGGGCGGCGGCTAAAATTGCATTTGCAACAATTTCTGATGTTTGCGCATGTGCAGGATGAGCTTTTACAATCACCGGGCAACCGGCTGCAAAAGCGCAGGCTGTATCGCCACCAGCGGTAGAGTATGCAAAAGGAAAATTACTTGCACCAAAAACCACAACAGGGCCAAGTGGCACCAGCGTTTTTCTTATGTCTGGTTTTGGTGGAGTTTTATCCGGTATCGCGGTATCAATGCTGGCCCCTAACCAGTTTCCTTTTTCGCAGGCTTCGGCGTAACTGTTTAATTGAAAAATAGTTCTTGCTCTTTCGCCACGCAATCTTGCTTCAGGCAAATTAGTTTCCTGCATGGCAGTTTGTATCAACGCATCGGCGCAATTTTCCAATTCAACTGCAATGGCTTTCATAAAAGCAGCACGCTGCTGCAAAGAAAATTTTCTGTAAATATGAAATGCATTCCATGCATCCTGCATGATAACTTCAATTTCTGATGGCGTATTATCGTTGAACATTGATTATTGTAAATTGATTAATGAATATTATTTAAAGTGCAGGTCTTGTTGAAATTCCTTCATTTATAACTTTTAAAATATCTTTTCTTTCTTTACCAACCAATGTAAGTCTTGGCGCTCTCACTGTTTCAGAGCCAATGCCTGCCTGTGTTTCGGCCAGTTTAATGTACTGTACTAATTTAGGGTGAATATCCAACTCAAGCAATGGCATAAACCAACGGTATATTTTTGTAGCTTCTTCAATTTTACCAGCTTTAACTAAATTAAAGATAGCAACAGTCTCTTTGGGGAAGGCACAAACCAAACCTGCAACCCAGCCGTCGGCGCCTAAAACAAGTTCTTCCATCGCCAAAGGATCTACACCGCAAAGTATTTTATAACGATCACCAAATCGGTTTATTAACCGGGTTACGTTGGTAACATCTCTGGTGCTTTCTTTTATTGCCTGAATATTTTTACAAGTCTGCAGTTCATCAAACATATCAAGTGTTACTTCAATTTTATAATCAACGGGATTATTGTAAATCATTATTGGCAGGTCTGTTGCATCGGCCACGGTTTTAAAATAAGTAACCGTCTCCCGGTGATCGCTTTTGTAACGCATGGGTGGCAAAATCATAATTCCTTTTGCTCCCCAGGCTTTTGCATAAGCAACTTGTTGCAAAGCTTCTTTGGTGCTGCCTTCTGCAATGTTTATAACAACAGGAACTCTGTGATTTATTTTTTCAACTGCAAATTTTACCAGTGTTTCTTTTTCTTGTGTTGTTAAAACACTTGCTTCGCCCAACGTGCCGCCCAGTACAACGCCGTTAACGCCTGCATCTAATTGTGCATTTAAATTTTTTTCAAAAAGCGGCAAATCCAGTGTATCATCCACAGTAAATTTTGTGGTAAGTGCAGGAAAAACGCCGGTCCAGTTAATTGTCATAAAAAATATTTTATGCAAACTACAAAAGCTAATCTGCTCTACCAAAGTATAAGCTCTGTGCAAATAAAAAAACTAAAAGTAAATACAGTTAATTACATTTGAAATCACTTTAACCTAACCAGCCCAGGTTTTTATCAAAACTAAAATGCTTAACACTTCCATATACTGGTGGTTTTTTGGCACACTACAAAATTGGTTAGCTGTATTTATATGCCTGCTTTTATGGTTAAGTGCTTGGGCCCAAAACCCGCCATACATCAGCTATAACGAGCAAAACGGTTTATCTACCAGTGTTGTTTATGGGCTCTTTCAGGATTCGGAAGATAATATCTGGTTTTGTACCAACACCGGAGTGGTAAAATTCAATGGTAACAAATTAACATCGTACAGCAAAAAAGACGGGCTTCCGGGTAACGAAGTATTTAAAATTTTTGAAGACTCGCAACATCGTCTTTGGTTTATGACGGCCAGTGGCAATATTGCCTTCTACCGAAATAAAAAAATATACAATGCAAAGGATTACCCTGTTTTTTCGCAGATTAAATCCAGTACTTTTATTTCAGATATCAGAGAAGATAATGATAAAAAAATATGGATCATTCCCGACAAAGGAAATATTTATACACTTTCACCAGACTTAAATGCTTTTGAAGAAATACCTTCAACAATAACCAGCAGCATCTTTTTTAATTATAAAAATGCAGATTATCTTTCTACCCGGCAAGGTGTTTATGCGGTAACCAATCAGCTTACCAAAGTAGCATTTGCAAACTACGATTCATCGCTTTATTATGCCAGGCATTGCTATGCCGGTAATAAGGTTTACATAGGCCGCAATAAAAGGGTTGAGGTTTTTGATATGGATAAAAGGAGCATGTCAATAATAAACACGCCGGAGTTGCCAGATAATTTTAACGCTGTTGTTTTTATAGATTCTTCACTTTATTTATGCTCGGCAAATGGTTTAAGTATTTATAATAGTTACAATTTAAAAAAAGCAGGCCAATATTTCAGCAATGTAAATGTGTCGCATGTGCTTAAAGACAAGGAAGGTTCTCTTTGGGTATCTACTCTTAATGATGGTGTAATGTATATACCCAACATGTATGTTAACTTTCTAAAATCATCCGATTTTTTTCAAAACAACAAAGTCTTAAAACTTGATGGATTGGGAAACCATGTAATCATCGGGCAATCCAATTCCCGGGCAACACATTATTATGATGGCGTTTTTAAACCAATAAATTCTCCAAATGAATCAAGGGGCGAAGGACTTACTTATTCTGTAAAATTTAATATTGCTGATTCAAATTTTTTTATTTCAAACCAGGCTGGAGTAACAAATTTTTCTCCGGGTGGTAAAACCTCGTTTATAAAAAATATTTCCATACTTGGTTTTGCTGAAATTGATAAGGACTCTGTATATATCAGCACTCCATCAGGCATAGATAAATTCAGTCGTAAATTAAAAGCTGCTTATTTTTCAAAACAAGCTTCTGCAAGTTACTTTGATGATGCCCGGGCAGAAGTTTTATATCTTGATAGCAAAGATGATGTTTTGTATGCCGGCACCAAAAATGGTTTGCTGCTGTACAAAAACAAAAAAAGAGTTCCTCAAAAATTTAAAACATTAGATGGCTTAAATTTTACCGACATTGAAAAAAACAACCAAGGTATTTTTAGTGCTACAACACTTGGGGATGGTGTTTTCTTTTTTAATGAGGATACATGTATACAGGTAAATGAAGAATCGGGCCTTACGGATAATATGTGTTCATCACTTTTTATACAAAAAGATAGTACTGTATGGGTAACCACCCTACATGGTTTAAACCGGATAGTTTGTAATTATTTTGCCGGCAAATTTAAAATAGAGATAAAAAATTTTTACCGCAATGATGGCTTGCCCAGCAATTACATCAACGATATTTATATTTATAAAGACAGCATCTGGCTGGCAACAAATACCGGCCTTGCAATTGTAAACGAAAACGATTTACCCAATTATACGTACTCTCCTAAAATTGCGGTGGATGCATTTAAAGTAAACGGAATCCCTAAAGAAATTTTACCTGCAGGTAAAATTAAACTTGATAGAAAAAGCAACAATATAATAATTGAATTTAACTGTCGCACTTTTAAAAACGCAGGATCTGTTTTTTATAAATACCGGTTAGTAGGCCTAAAGAGTAACTGGATTGAAACCCGGAACAACCAGGTAGATTTTACCGGGCTGGCTCCGGGCAACTACAGCTTTGAAGTATATGCTTACAGCATAAATGAAAACTGGAAAACCAATATTGAAATGGTCCAGTTTTACATAAAACCTGCATTTTGGGAAACAATATGGTTCAGGGTATTGGCTGTGCTGCTTGTGTTTTTAATTGCAATAATAATAACCATCACGCAGTTCAGAAAAGTAAAAAATAAGTTTACGCTGCAAGAAAAAATTATCAATTACGAAAAAGAATTACTGGAGCTTGAGCAGCAGGCACTGCGCCTGCAGATGAATCCGCATTTTATTTTCAATGCATTAAATTCAATACAGCACGCAATACTTACCGGTAAGCAAAACGATGCCTACAACAGTCTTGAGCTGTTTTCCTCTCTCATCCGCGGCATACTGGAAAACTCAAAATACAAATTCATTTCGCTGGAAGATGAAATTGAAATACTTAAAATTTATATTGAGATTGAAGCAAAACGTTTTAGTTCTGATTTTACTTACGAAGTAAAAATAGATTCGGAAATTGATACAAGCGGCATTAAAATACCGCCCATGCTTATACAGCCATTTGTAGAAAACAGCATCTGGCACGGACTGATGCCAAAAACCGAAGGAGAAAAAAAACTGGTATTGTCTTTTGAGGGCAACGATGATACTGTCATCTGTAAAGTAGAAGATAATGGGATTGGCCGTGCAAGGGCAGCAGTAATAAAAAGTAAAAAGCAAAACGCTTCAATAAGTACGGCATTAACTTTTAACCGGGTAGCCAATATTAATCTGTTGGAAAATAAAGAAAGGTATGCCATAGAAATTTATGATAAAGAAAATGATAGCGGCACCATTGTAACCATCACCATACAACGGTAAAAAAAGCTGTTCCCATAAATCTTGTTTGATTAAGAATTTTAACGGTATATCTTTAACCGCAATTATAAAACATGAGAGCAATAATTATTGATGATGAATTAAGCGGACGGGAGGTTTTAAAAAAACTGGTAGAACTTAACTGCCCCGATGTTAATATTGTAGATACGCTAAATTCTATTGAAACAGGGTTGCAGGCAATCCGGAAAGATATGCCCGACCTGGTTTTTCTCGATATACAAATGCCCAACGCATCTGGCTTTGATTTGCTTAACCAGCTTGATAAAATTGATTTTGAAATTATTTTTGTTACTGCACACGATGCATATGCCATCAAGGCTTTTAAATATTCAGCGGTTGATTATCTTTTAAAACCCATAAAAGTTACCGAGCTTATTGATGCAGTTAACAAGGCAAAAGAAAGGATTGAAAAAAATCATTCCAACGATAATATCGAGTTCATGCTGGATAAAGTTTCGCCGGCAAAAAAAGCATTG
The DNA here is from genome assembly GCA_043756605.1 of Chitinophagaceae bacterium. GTDB lineage: Bacteria > Bacteroidota > Bacteroidia > Chitinophagales > Chitinophagaceae > Ferruginibacter. The sequence goes on along the minus strand of JAYURR010000167.1, from coordinate 17,463 downwards.
CTTAACAATAAGATATTGCTGCCAACCCTCGGCGGATACAACATTATAGATATTTTGGAAATTGCTTATTGCCAGAGCGAATCCAACTACACCCGATTTCATTTTACAGATGGAAAGCATATTGTGGTAAGCAAAACCTTAAAAGAATTTGAATCCATTTTGCTCGAAAATAATTTTTTCCGCATCCATCGCTCTTACATCATCAACCTTAATTGCATTGCAAAATATAACAAGGGCAAGGGTGGCGAAGTTGTAATGAAAGACGGAGCCATCCTGGAAGTATCCAGAGAAAAAAAAGAAGAGTTTCTTAAATTATTTTCTATAACGGATATTTAGTAACCCCTGATTTTTCTTATTAACATTAGATTATTACTGGAGCAACTGAGTATTTTAAAGTTAGCTATCTGGCATTTCAAAGCCTCGTTGAGGCGATATGTTAGTAGAAGCAGAATCAGTAATTATAAAGCTGCGAAAGCCCATCGGGGCTACATAGTTTTTACGCAATCATCTTCGCTTCAATATGTCGTCCCAATGGGGCTTTATCAATAATAATAAAACTATTTCTAGTGACATATCGCTTCTCTGAGGCTTTTGCATCAGTGCAGATTAAGCAGTAGCCAAACTTATCTTTCCCTCTAATTTTCCATTTCACTCATCCAAACTATCATTTCGCTAATTGCAACTTATATCGTGTAAGTGAATTTATACATTTGATTTAGCTATCAGATACAAACTGCAATATCCTTCCATAAAACCTCATCACGATTTATTATTCCGGAATACACTAAAGGAAACTACATACTTAACCTTTTCTTGAAAACCTAAACAACAGCAATATGAAAAAAGTATTTTCCCTTTTATTAACCTCCGCCTTGGTGTTTGTATCTGCACGCTTACATGCCCAGGATATACAAAAAGGCGATCCTGGAATGTGGCCGGCATTTATCAAATACAACACAGCCGCACCTGCATTCAGCAAAACAAACATTGCCATTGCAGATGCAGCAGGCAAACCTGCCAGCATTACAAACGCCGTTTTAAAAAATGTGCAGAGCGATGCAAACGGTATGCAGCACTATCGTTATCAACAAACTTTACATGGTATTGCCATTGAAAATGCCATGATGCTGCTGCATGTTGCCGATGGTAAAATAAAAAGCCAGAACGGAAAATGGATAAAAGATTTTCCTGCAGGTTTACAATCGGCGCCAGCCATAACAAAAGAAAATGCTTTAAACAAAGCAATGCAAAACATTGGCGCAAAAAAATACAAATGGCAGTTGCCGGCAGAGGAAGCTTTTTTAAAGCGTGAACAAAATAATGCCAACGCTACATTTTACCCAAAAGCAATATTGGTTTATTACAGCGGCGAACGTGATGTTACACCAACTGTACTGCGCCTTGCTTACAGGCTTGATGTGTATGCACAGGAACCTGTTAGCCGCCATTTGATTTTTGTAGATGCTATTACCGGAAAAATATTGGGCAAGCGTGAGCTGATACATGAAACCAATGCAACCGGCACTGCACAAACAGCCTTCAGCGGTACGCAAACAATTACTACCGATTTTACCGGTGCAAACTACCGGCTTCGTGAAACCGGCAGAGGCGCAGGCATTAATACTTACAATCTTTTAACGGGTACCAACTATGGTGCTGCTGTAAATTTTACCGATGCAGATAACAACTGGAACAATGTAAATGCTGCAAAAGATGAGTATGCTACCGATGCACATTGGGGTACAGAAAAAACCTATGATTATTTTTTGCAAAAACACAATCGCAACAGCATAGATAATGCTGGCATGGCTTTAAACAGTTATGTACATTATTCATCTGCTTATTTTAATGCTTTTTGGGATGGTAACAGAATGACTTATGGAGATGGCGATGCTGCCCATGGCAATAAACCCTTAACCTCATTGGATGTGTGTGGGCACGAGATTACGCATGGTGTTACCGAAAGAACATCTGCACTGGTTTACGCTTACGAAAGCGGTGCTATGAACGAGGCCTTCAGCGATATTTTTGGTACAGCCATTGAAGCATTTGCCAGGCCAACTAATACCGATTGGTTAATTGGCGGCGATTTTTTTACCATCCGCAACATGAGTAATCCAAATGCATTTAATCATCCCGATACTTATGGCGGCACGTTTTGGTACAATGGCCCCGGCGATAATGGCGGTGTGCATTACAACAGTGGCGTACTTAATTACTGGTTCTATTTATTAACTGTTGGTGGCAGTGGCGCAAACGATCACGGCACGCCGTTTAACGTTGCAGGTATTGGTATGGATAAAGCTGCGGCCATTGCTTACCGTTTAAACACAATTTATCTTACCCCAACTTCTGAATATAATGATGCAAGAATTTTGGGAATACAGGCTGCCGAAGATTTATATGGCATTGGCAGTACCGAAGCCATACAAACCTCCAATGCATTTGCCGCTGTTGGGTTGTATGCTGCAACCTGCCCGCCAACAAGTGGTTTAAATGCAGTTAATGTGCTCGACAGAAGTGCCACATTAAAGTGGACGGCAGAGCCAGGCGCAACCTACTATAATGTTCAGTTTAAAACCAATGCTTCATCAGTATGGTCAACAGTTACAACAACAACTGCCGATAGTATGAATCTTGGAGGTTTATCTGCATCCACCCTTTATGATTACAGAGTAAGATCAAGCTGTAACGGATCTTACACTGCGGCACAGTTTACTACTGCTGCACCAATTTGCAGTGCCCCAATCGGAATTGGTTTTGTTACAAGTTCCAGCTCAGCCGTATTAAACTGGAGCCCACAATCGTATGCAGTGAGTTACGATGTTGAATATAAACTACCCGCCGATAATGTTTGGACTGTAGCAGGAAATACAACAGGTACTACACTTACCATAACAGGTCTTACTGCGCCAACTACCTACGATTGTAGAATAAAAAACAACTGTAGTTTTGGAAGCAGTCCCTATGCTGAATTTCAGTTTACAACAACCCTTACTCCATGCAATGCACCAACAGGCTTGGCTTTCAGCTACAATAACAACATATCAACCTTTACATGGGATACGGTACCGGGTGCTGTTAGTTATTTGGTTGATCTGGCATGGGCTGGTGGTCAATGGGGCGAAGCTTTGGATGTAACTACAACCAATTCTTATTCCTTTGCAAACCTGATGCAGGGAGGTAATTTTCAGTTTCGTGTAACAACAAATTGTGGCACCGGCAATAGTTTGCCAAGCAATACACTATTGTTTACAACACCTTGCTCGGTGCCTACAGCATTAACTGCAACAAATATTACAAACAGCGGTGCAACTTTAAATTGGGTACCCGCAGCAGTTAATAATGCCAACACTACTTTTTCAGTTGCGTATCGTTTAGGCAATACAGCCAATGCATGGACTAGTATTGGCAATACCAATGCATCATCAATAAATGTAGCCGGTTTATTGCCTGGTACTTTGTACCAATGGCGGGTAAGAAAACTCTGCATGTCGTTAAACAGTGCAGATGTTATTGCGCTATTTACCACAACGGGTGCTCCTTGTAATACGCCAACAGCGCTTGTTACACAACAGGTTTCTCCATCAAATGCAAAATTAACCTGGTCGGCAATTTCTGGTGCACTGTCTTACAATTTGCAGTACAAAACTTCATCAGCAACAAGCTGGACAACCGTAAACGGTATAACAGCTAATGCACATACACTTGCCAGCCTTGTTTCGAACACTGGTTATAATTTTAAAGTACAAACAGTTTGTGCATCTGGTAATGGTGCTTACAGTGCTGTCGCATCGTTTACTACTTATTGTTTATCATCTGGTATTAACTCACAGGATTGGATTGATTATTTTAAATTGGGAACTATGATACGCAGTTCCGGCGCAGAAGCCGGTGGATATTTTAATGCAGGCACAACCATAACTCCATTGAATATTGCAGTTGGTGCAACCGGAATTACTGGTGCCATCAGCGCAGGTTATAGTGGCTCCACCAAAAGACAGAACTATGCCATCTACATTGATTTTAACCGAAATGGAAGTTTTTTAGATTCAGGTGAAAGAGTGGTTGGGCAATCATCAACAACCAATGGAAACAATTATAACTTTACAATTAATATACCCTCAACTGCAACTGCAGGTATTACAACAGTAAGAGTGGTGATGCGCCGCCAGCCAACTGCAATTTCGCCTTGCCTTGTTGGCAACGACGGAGAAACAGAAGATTATTATGTAAATCTCACTGCCACTTCCTTTCAGGGTTTTGGAGAAAATGCAATTACAGTTGCCGATGTGAAAATTACTTCGGCTGGTATAACTGTTGCACCAAATCCATCAGCAGGTAAATACAATGTGTCTTTTAACAGCGGGTTCAGTCCTGTACAGTACGATATATTAACCTCAAATGGCCTTGCTGTTAAAAGTGCCAGGGTGGTTTCAGCAAAAACTTTACAGCTTGATATTACGGCCATGCCTGCAGGCTTATACCTGCTAAGGCTTACAGACCGAAACGGCAAAAAGGAATTGCTGAAACTGATAAAAGAATAATGAAACTGACAGTGGCTTACCTGCATAAGGTAAGCCATACTCAGCCTGAAAATGTGTTACCAAAACTGACCTATAAACAATCAAACTGATAAATGGCTTACCTGAAAGTGGTAAGCCATTTTCAGATTTTAAAATGATTTCTTAATGCGTTTTATAACATCATCTATTTTTAATTTTATGAAAAAAGACATCATTACGTTTTTGTGTATTTTTATTTTGATAAATTCATCAGCACAAGACCCAAGTTATACCGGCGGGGCAAAAATTTATGTAAAATCTTTTTGGAACAATGTTAATAATCTTAAAGAAGGCAAGGGAGGCTCGATGCAAAACCTGGAACGCCAGTTGGCAACTACCAAAGAAAAAGACCCTGCTTATAACACAACTGCCATGGAAGCGGAATTAAAAGTATGGAAAGAAAAACATGAACAGGCCGAAGCAGAAAAAAAAGCAGGGGAGCAAAAAAAGAAAGACCAGCATCAGGCACAGCAGGATGGTGCCTGGCAAAAAATAAATGACGAAAAAATGTTGCAAACAGTTTTGGATGGAACGGTTATGCAGGTGGGCCATAACAACCTGCCTTATGTAAAACAAGCCATGGAAGATTATAAAAAGCAGGCTGACGCTGTATTAATGATGGATCTGGCAAAATACTCAGCTAAAATTGCCGACATTAAACGTTACGTTGATAGAAGTGGTGTAAATACCATTCAGCAGTTTATTGAAAAAACCAAAGGCTTAATAAAAGAAGTTAAAAACCCCGATGATTTTGAACCTGCTTTTTATGAATTACGATACAGGCAGATGCATTGGGATGTTTTACGTAAGGTATATTCAGGTGATGCTTCTTATCAAAAATACTATCAGGATATTACGGCACTTATAAGTCAGATTGGGAGTATGGATGCAATTAATAAAACCGCTACACAAAACGATGCTGCAGCCATTAAAGGCAGAAAATTAGCTGCACCGGTTTTAAAAGATGCCACGTTGGAAAAAATATTTATAAATGGCTTTAATAAAAAATACGGGTCAGTTTATAATGGTACTGCCATAAAAGTTATTTTATTACAGGATGGATGGACAATTGAAAGGCATAACATAAGCGGAGTAGTTACAGGCCGCAACCGTATTGCCGAACTTGCTTATAAAGGCAATGATGGTAAATGTTATGTAATGCCGCAACCTGTTTATATTTATCAACCCAATACCGGCGGTGCATCTTACGGCGCTTCAGAAGTTATTTATAATGGCTTTAGCGGACAGGAAATGCTTTGCGAAAATGTAAAATAATGTAAACCAAAATACAGTCAATATGAAAAGTATTTTTTTGTTTATTACAGTTGCCACAGTGTTTTTTATTGGCGGGTGTAAAAGTTCCGGATCAGACGCCAGCATAGCCAGCGGCATGTGCGGTTGTTTTAATATGCTTAAAGATTCATTACCGCCAGAAGCGATTGTGGTTTTTCAAAAAGCAGCGGCTGGCGAAAAACCACAGGAAATATTTACAAAAGAAATGCAGAGCCTTGATCCTTCAATCGCACTAAAAGTAAATGCGGCTTTAATGTCAACAGCCAAAACAGGTTCGCCCATAAGCAATTGCCTTAAAGAACTCGATAAAAAATTTAAATCACCCTCAAACAATCAGCTGGAAGTGGCAAAAAAAATGATTGCTGCATTAAAAGATAAAAAAGATTGTGATATTATGCTGGCACTGATGCGGATGAATTTGAAAAAATAATTGAATCGAAACTTTGCCACAGTTTAAAACTCTGGTAAAGTTTTTTATTTCCTTTTTACTTCCTCAATAATATCTCCAAACTTTTCGGTAAGTATTACCAGTACAGGTTTATTGGATTTCTTTGATTGCTTTAAAATCACCAATGCTTCTTTACAGTTTTTATTTTTACGCATCAGTTTATAAAACCGGGCCGATTGGTAAAATGTAACCCGGTAGTATTCTGTATTGCCGGGTAACACACCAATATCTGCCACTGTAAATAATTGCGGAGCTGGCAGGGTGTCGCTTAAAATGTTTCCTGGTTTTGATAAAGCCATACTTACAGTTGACAAGAGCATAAAAATAATCAATAAACCCGGGCTGTTTTTTTTACAACCCGGATTTATTGAAATCAAATTATTAACTGATAGCGACATATTTTAATTGCAGGTAACACCATTTTTGTATCCAATCAATGTTTGTTCGGTTAATACATAATTAGGGTCAGTGGCAAAACTGTTTGTACTGCCATAAAAAGATGGCCAGTAAGCCGAACCCGGCTGAATACTGTACGAAGTTACTGTAGCATTGGGGTTACAAACGGTATTTTTTTGCGCCTGCAGCCAGGTAGAAAGGGTAACTGGTGCAGTAAACATACCCGGATCAATTACATAACAAATCTGGTATGTCCTTGTTCCGAATTTCATATTTAGCCGCAGTAAAGGCACTACATGGTACCACCACTGCACACAACAACCACCCCACATATTTGCTTTTACGGCCAGTACATTGGGAGCTCCAATGGCAAAGCTAAAAACCTTCTCTACACAGTAGCCATATTTTTCGCTGATCATCTGGCGCATTTTATGTGCACGTGCATAACAACCATCATGTACATACTGAAAAGGTATGCAGTTAGGGATGGTGTAAACAGCAGGTTTATTGCAACCCTGGCTGGCACAATAATTAAATATATCAACCAGGGTAGCATAGTTAGGCACCACATTATTACATAATTTAAATACCGGAAACCTGATTTGAAAATCTACCCGGTTAAAAATACTGGTATCAATTTTTGTAACATCAACAGGTACTACATCGGCTCCTTTTATTTTTGTATCCGGGCTGTTGGGGCCGTTGCCAGTATTATAAGCTCTTATTTCTTCAGGGGTGGCTTTGGTAATATTTGTTATTATAAGTGAGCGGGGATTGATACTGAATCTAACCGGGATATTCGTTTTAAGTGCTTCATTAAGTGCATCCACATTACTGCTGTATGCCTTGTCTGTTTTATCAATCCTGTAAATAGCCTGCCTCTCATAAAAACGAAATTCAACATTTTTTCCGTCACGGCTTTCTTTTATAAGCGCTATGGTGAGTAAGTCACTCATGTTTGGTTGGGTACTTTTTGGTACAACTATAGAATCTGTTTTTACTTTTTCGTCAGCATTGTTTTGTTTACTGCCGTTATTGCATGCAATCATCAGCAAAAGCGGCAGTGTAAATGCCATTATTGTTTTGTTAAATCCTTTTAAAAAGAGATTTGAAAAAAATATTTTCATCGTTATTAAAATTTGAAGTGAATAAAGATGGTTAATGGAAAGATAAAAGTACTGTGTAATCTTTCTTTTTGCAATACCCTATGGGTTGAATTTAGTAGAATTTTTCTTTCACTAAACTTTCACAAATCAGTGATAATATAAAGCATAGTTTTTGCGTAAGTATGTTGTAGCAATAAGCTATTAATTAAACAAAAGGAGCAAAAAATTATGAAAACAAAATCAGTAAATTGGTTTGGAGCAGTTGCGTTATCGGCCGCACTGTTTGTTACCGGTTGCGCCGGTAGCGCCCATATAGAAAAAGACAAGTCTGCCGATTTTAGTAAGTATAAAACCTATGCCTGGGTTGAGAAGCCTGAAAGCACGGAAGCAAAAAAAATAAAGAAAAACGAACTTACTGAAACAAGCATCCGTAACTCGGTAAATAATCAGTTACAAAAAATTGGATGGAAAGAAGTGAATTCAAATCCTGACATTATGGTTAATTACGAATTGCTGGTAGAAAAAAATGAAAAAGAACAAAAAGATGCGGTGTATTCACAACCTTTTACACGCAGTTATTTTAACCGTTACACAGGCAGGGTTAATACGTTTTATTATCCTTCTCAATTTCAAGGGTATGATACTTACACTACAACCGTTAAAGAAGGTACGGTTACTGTTACCATGGTTGATAACAAAACAGACAAAGCGGTTTGGCAGGGCTGGACAACTAATGAAATTGACAGTCGTAAAATGACCGGCAAAGAAATTGACCAGAGCGTGAAAACGATTTTTAAAAAATTTGATGCAGGGAAATAGTTATTTGGTTTTTTAAGCGGAAACAAAAGTCTTTCAGCAATGGAAGGCTTTTTGTTTTGCACAAAAAAACTATCCGCCAATTGCTTTTAGTAATTGTTCTTTATGGGTTGCAGATACTTCAATTTCCGAGCCATCGAGCAGGGTTACAAAACCGCCGGCACTTTTTGAGTATGATTTTATAAAGCGGGTGTTTACAATAAAAGAACGATGGATACGCACAAAAGGCGGGCTCAGCAATTCATCAAAATGCTTTAAAAATTTGCAGATCATTTTGCAAGTTCCATCGGCAAGGTAAACATCTGTAAAATTTCCGTTTGCCTGTAGCTTGATGATGTTTTCTGTTTTAATTACATCAAAGCCCTGCAGTGTTGGTAAGATAATCTGTTGTTTTTCTGGCTGCAGTTTTAAATTCTGCAGCAGAATTTGTGTGCGGTTAAAATCTTCGGTTTTTAAAATAGATAACTGTACTTTATTTACTGCTGATATTAATTCGGTAATGTCAATAGGTTTAAGGATATAATAAGCGGCACTCATATTTAAAGCCCTTAATGAATACTCTGAGTAAGCGGTTATAAAAATAGTTTCAAACTGCTGGTTCTGGCAGGCTTCCAGCACATCAAACGCATTGCCATAGGGCATTTCAACATCTAAAAAAATCAATTGCGGTTGTAAAGATTGTATCATGGGCACCGCTTCTTTTATATGCTGGGCCTGCCCGATGACTTCTACAACCGGGCAATATTTTTTTATATAGTTTTCCAGCACTTCCCTGGCAATTAATTCATCATCAACAATTACAGCTTTAATTTTCATACAGCCTGTCTTTTATTTATTGGTATGGTTAAAGTTATTTTCACGCCTGTTGCAGGTTGGGGCTTATCTGCTACAGTACAGGTAATATTCTGATGATACAATTCATTCAGTATCTTAATTCTCTCCAGTGTATTACTCATACCCCGGCCGTTATGCTTTTGCTGATTTACTGTTTTATTTTTTTTGCTTTGGGCAATGCCAACACCATTGTCTTCAATAATAATGCAAATGGCATTTTGTTTTTTTGTAAAACTTAAATCAAGAAAACCTTTTTTATCCATATAGCGTAGCCCGTGCCAGATGGCGTTTTCAATGTGCGGCTGTATAAGCATACCGGGTAATAAAAGATCTTCATCCGCAAACAAAGCATCATCAATCGTTATTTTAAAATCAAATTTATCTGGAAACCTGCTACGCTCAAGCTCCAGGTAATTTTGCAGTAATTCTACCTCTTTGGAAAACTGAACAAAATCTTCTTTAGAGTTTTCCATAACCCTGCGCATGAGGGTAGAAAATTTAGTGAGGTACTGGTTTGCAGCCAGCTCGTTATTGTTTGCAATAAACTGGTTAATGCTGTTGAGGCTGTTAAAAATAAAATGCGGGTTCATCTCTCTTCGTAAAGATTGCAGGGCAATTTTTTTATTCTTTATCCTCAGTTTTTTAAGCACAAATAATATTACTGCAATAAAAGAGAGCAGTACAATCATGGAACCAATGAGCCAGTAATTAAAAACGTTTTTCTTTCTGATCAGGTCGTCTTTCAGGTTTTTTTCAATTTCTAATTGTTTTAAACGCAATTCGGTTTCTTCAATAATTTTATTATCAACAAGTGAGCTGTCATTATCAATAATAAAGGGTAATTGGGTAAGAAATGCTTTATACAATTGCAGGCTCATGGCACTTTTACCACTGCTTCTGAAAATACTGTCAAGTTTTTCAACACATTTTTTAGCTTCCAGTGTGTGGCCGTTTTTTACAGAAATGTTGTACGATTCTCTGAGCAAAGTAATTGCGGTGGAATCTTCTTTCTTCTGAATATAAATATCTGCCAGTGAGGTAATTTCACTGGCTTTTATTTGAGTAGAGTTTACAACAAAGGGTTCCTGCAAAACCTGTTTTTTGGTTTCAATTGCCTGGGTAAAATTTTTCTCTTTTAAATAAATATCAGTAATTTTTTGATTGAAACGTAGCGCCTGTTCCGGTTTGTTTTTCGACAAATTGTAACCAGAATTGAAAGCTTGTATGGCAGAAGACGGGGAGCTGTTTTTTAAATCAAAGTCGGCCATTCTGCTATAAGAATTAATGAGATCGGTTGTGTCATTTTTTTTCAGGTTAAGATCAATATTGTCTTGCAAAGCCCTTTTTTGAACAATAAATGAATCGGGTTTTGAAAGCCGCTCTACATCATTCATATTCAATCTGCCATTTACAGAATCGCCAGTTATAACGGTGTTGGCCTGTGCCGTGCTGTAATTTATTTTTGCTTCTTTCTTTTTATTCAGATCTTCCTGCACAATTGCCAAAGCCCTGCTGCTTTTTGCCATACCGGCAGCATCTGGCTTTTTCTCATAAATATTTTTTGCTTTTTGATAATAGACTTCACTTTTTTCCAATTCGCCTTGCTGATAGTAGTTGTTGCCCATTTCAAAATAACCCTGTGCAAGCGAGTCTGCATTGCGGCTGTCAAAACCGGTTTCTACTTTTTTTGAGGCCTTTCTGAAATTTTCATTCTTTTTTGATTGGGCAAAAACCGGTGCTGTGCTGTTGAAATACATCAACAGCAATATCAATAATACCTGTTTAAATTTCCCAAATCCTTTCTTCATTTTTTACTCCGGGTTTCTATTGCAAAATAACATCTTTTGCCGGCAATAATGGTAAGGCTTACCAAGTGAAATGCAGCTTTCACCAAGTGTTGTGTTAAATGGGCTTTTTGCACAAGTACTTTCATGTTGTTAAATCAACTTTCTAAAACAATAACTGTATTCATCACCCAAAAAAATAAAATCATGAAAAAACATAGCGCTATTATTACTGTTGCATTAATGCTTTTTGCCACAAACCTGTTGGCACAGTTAAAAAAGGATAATCTGTATATGCCTGTTGCTGATGCAACGCATGCAGCCAAAGCAAATTTTATAACCGAACACAAAAAAATAAAACTCTATTATATAAAAGCAAAGCCATCTCTATACAAAGAATTTATTGGCATGGGAAAATATACAACGCTTGAAGAAGCGCTGAAGAAATCAAAAATACTGGTGCAGGAAATTTCAGCCGGAGGATCGGTAAATACTTTGCAGTTTAAAAATCTTTCAAAAGATACTATCCTCATCGGTATGGGTGATATTGTAAAAGGTGGCAAGCAAGATAGGGTGATAGAAAAAGACACATTGATAGCACCCGGTAAAACTTTGCAGTTACCGGTTTATTGTGTGGAGCATGGGCGGTGGAGTTCTGGCAGCAGCAATCGGGGTAATACAACCAGTGCAAATTTTTCAACCTTTCACAGCAGCATAAACAACACGGTGCGTAAAAGTATTGTAAAAGAAAAAAACCAGTGTAAGGTATGGGAAAAAGTAGCTGAAATAAATACCGCAAACGGTACGGCTACAACCACGGGTACTTACACAGCCGTAACACAATCGGCCAATTACAATAATGAAGTTAAAGAGTATATGGATGCTTTTAAAACTGCCATGGCAAAGGATTCTGCCATTGTTGGCGTGCTGGCCGTTACAGGAAATAAAATTATTGGCTGCGACATTTATGGTACGCCTCAGTTATTCAAAAGCAATGCTGCCAATATTCTCAACTCATACATTTCCGAAGCGGTTTACAGCGGCAGCAAGGTTACCATAACAGATTCGGAAGTGTATACATATTTAAACCAGTTACTGGAGAATGAAGAGAAGCAGGATCAACTGCTGGAACAGAACGGGCGTAGTTTAAAAGTAAATGGTAAAAAGATCAAACTCACTGCTTTTTGACAAATAAATTTTAAACCTCAAAACTGAATATTATGAACAAGCTAAGATTTCATTTCGTAATAGTTGTCCTTTGTTGCTTTTCGTTCTTATTGATGGCCGGTACAGTAGCATTCAGGAAAGCAAAAGTTGATTTTGATGCCTATGAAAAACTGATCGCTGAAGTAAAGGATCACCGGAAAGACAGGCTGGTAAATGTTGAAGAGTTTAAAAAGATGAGCAGCCGAAAAAACGAAGTTTTGCCTGTAAAAAATAAAAGAATAAAGTAATGATAAAATATTGATCCCTTTGAAAATGAAACAATCGTCTTTGCCTTTGGCGGGGACGTTTTGTTTATATACAAGACGATATTAGATTCAAATAGATAATTCCGAAATTCAAATCAAGAACATTTTAATTTTGTAAGTTTTTCGAAGTCTACTAAAAAGTTTCGGAAAAGTTGACAATTTTTTCTGATTGTTTCAAAATTTAGACTTTTAAATAAATCTGGGCAATCTGATTCTTTATACTTTTTCTTATTATTCCTTGTTTTTCTAATCAACTCTTCTTTGGGCTCTTTGATATAATGCACATCTCGGTTGTTTTTTATTGTCGTTCCATAGATTTTATTGAAATTTTCGATATCAGCAATAATTAATGATTCTAATTCATAAATATTCAATAATAAAATACTCTTCTTTATTTTTTGTGATAAATCATTATACCAATCAATGACTCTTTTCGTTTTCAATTTTTCAGTGATTAGAGCATCTGTATCTCTAATAAAAATAACAAAGTCTGGTTTTTTATCTGAAAACTCGATATTCAGTGCAGCAATGGTTCTGTTATTATTTAATTGGTGTCCTCGTTTGTTTTTTAGAAGTTTTAAAAAAGAGGCTTTACCATTCAATTTTTGTAAAAGTAAATTTTGGATGGATTCGGTATCGTTAGGATCCTCTCCAATTAATCCTATTTTAGTCATTTTTTTCTAAATCTGAGTGTAACCAATAATAACTTAATTCGCCAACGCCTTCCATATATTTTTGAGCTTTTAAGATTTCCTGCTTATTTAGTTTGGTAAGTTTAGTTCCCTTTTTAGTCATTTTTGCGACTATAATACTTTTTAATTGGTCAGGAGTAAGTATGTCCAATACAATAGGCGAATGTGTAGAAATTATTATTTGTTTGGAAGCTGACTGTTCTTTTAGGAACTGCATAACAGAATAAAGTTGGTGAGGATGAATTCCTAGTTCCGGTTCTTCAATTAACAATATCCCCTCTCTCATTGAAAGCGTTTCAGTTATCAGATAAAATAATCTTTTTGTTCCATCGGATAAGTAATTCCATGATACCCATTTATCTTGTATTTTAAAATCAATAATTAAATTTTCAATAAAAGTTTTCTTTTCATCACCAAAAATATTTAAATTTGGATTCAATCTAATGCCTTGAATTGGTGTAAATTTTTGCAAGCATATTTCCAATTCATACTCTTGTTTAAATTCTGAAAATTTATCAAAAAGAGAATCTCGAATTCTGGTAAAGTTTGAATCTATATCTTCCTGTGTAATGTTCAAATTAGATCCATATTCAAACTGGCTTTCGAAACTGTAAAATAATGAGTAAGCGGTTAAATCTTCAAATTCCCCAAAACCATTTGAGTCAATTTCTAGCTTGTTTTGAATACCAATCCAATATGATTCACTTAAATCAGGAAGATTAAATCTAATGTATTTTTTCCTGATATTCCTTAATTCACCTGATTCTCCAAAGAAATTATTATCCCTGAATGAAGATTTAGAATTAAACTCTACCTCATTTTCAAAAACTATTTTGCTGTTTAATTTTTTTTTGAATTTGATACTATTAAAATATTCACTTTTATCTTTATCCTGTTTTATAAAAACATCAAATTTTAATTCGTATTTAGTTTTTAACTTTTTGTCTAAGTGTGAAATATTAAATGAATAGCTTGTAAGAATGTTTCTCATCCTTTGCAACCTCGAATTAAACCGATGAATGTTAAAATAAGAAAAGATAAATTGTAAAATATTGGATTTGCCTGCGCCATTTTCCCCAATGAGTATATTTAAACCATCCTCTAATTTAATCTGAGTTTGCTCAATGGATTTATAGTTTGAAAGACTAAAACTATCTATTTTTAAAGCCATGGTGGTTTATTTATAAATCATGCTAAGTTATATATAATCTTGAAGAATAAAGAGTATCAAACAATGTCATAATAAGAAAGAATTGCCTATTAAGAATATTAAATCTTGAAATTTTTTATTCCAAGTGTGTAATTTTTAAGATTCAGGCTATATGAATTACGCATTTCTGATATTCTGCAATAATTAAAAAAGCCTCGAGAGTCAATACTACCAAGGCTTTTTTATTTAAATCAGTACCACGTACGGGATTCGAACCCGTGATTCCTCCGTGAAAGGGAGGCGTCTTAACCCCTTGACCAACGCGGCGTTTCCTGTTTAAGGACGGCAAAGATAACGTTCGGCAGTTTTTCAACCAAATATTTTAAATGCTTTGTAAAATATTACCTGATTATATGTTTTACAAAATGTATTTTTGCACCGCAAATTTCTAATTTTTAATTTTTAATTTTTAATTGAACATGAGTACAGTAAAAGTTGCCATTAACGGGTTCGGTCGCATAGGCCGCTTGGTTTATCGCCAGATATACGATATGAAAGGTATTGATGTAGTAGCCATCAACGATTTAACCAGCCCCGCAGTGCTGGCACATTTATTAAAGTACGATAGCGCCCAGGGCCGTTTTGGTCAGGATGTAAAATCAACCGATAACGCCATTGTTGTTAATGGCGATGAAGTAAAAGTATATGCACAAAAAGATCCGGCTCAAATTCCATGGGGCCAGCACGATGTGGATGTAGTTATTGAGTGTACCGGTTTCTTTACTGATAAAGCAAAGGCCGAAGCGCATTTAACAGCCGGCGCAAAAAGAGTAGTAATTTCTGCGCCAGCAACCGGCGATTTAAAAACTGTGGTATTTAATGTTAACCATGCCATTTTGGATGGCAGCGAAACTGTTATAAGTTGTGCAAGTTGCACTACCAACTGTTTGGCACCAATGGCAAAAACCTTGAACGATAATTTTACAATCGTTACCGGCATTATGAGTACTATACATGCTTACACAAACGATCAGAATACATTGGATGCGCCACATCCTAAAGGCGATTTAAGAAGGGCAAGAGCCGCAGCCGCCAACATTGTACCCAACAGCACCGGTGCTGCAAAAGCAATCGGATTGGTTTTACCTGAATTAAAAGGTAAATTAGATGGTGGTGCTCAGCGTGTACCTGTAATCACAGGTTCTGTTACTGAATTGTATTCAATTTTAGACAAAACAGTTACTGTTGAAGAAATTAATGCAGCTATGAAAGCCGCCAGCAACGAAAGCTTTGGATATAATGAAGATGAAATTGTAAGCACCGATGTAATTGGTATCCGATTTGGTTCTTTATTTGATGCCACGCAAACCAAAGTTATGACCATGGGCGATAAGCAAATGGTTAAAACCGTTAGCTGGTACGATAATGAAATGAGCTATGTAAGCCAGTTGGTGCGTACGGTGCATCATTTTGCAGGGTTGATAAAATAATATGTCATTTCAATCGTCTATCTAATTAAGTAAACGATTCCTTGAATACAATTTTTTAACCGCAGAGAAAGTGAGTAAATGGAGATTTCGCAGAGATGCTCAGCGTAAACTCTGCTTTTCTCTTTCTCTGCGTTTTTATTTTTAACAATCAGTTTACTATGAGTAAATTTTCAAATTTTAATTTTGCTGGCCACAAAGCCCTTGTTCGTGTTGATTTTAATGTTCCCTTAGATGAACAGTTTAACATCACCGATGATACCCGAATGACGGCTACCATCGCAACTATTAAAAAGATTTTGGCCGATGGTGGCAGCGTTATTTTAATGAGTCATCTTGGCCGCCCAAAAGCAGGCCCCGAAGATAAATTTTCATTAAAGCACCTGGTTAAACCATTGTATAACCTTTTAAATGATTCTGCGTCATCTGCGCAATCTGCGGGCCACAACACAAAAGTTTTTTTTGCAGATAACTGCATTGCTTCACAAGCCGGTCTTACAGCTTCTATGCTAAGGCCCGGCGAAGTTCTATTAATAGAAAATCTTCGTTTTTATAAAGAAGAAGAAGCCGGTGATGAAGCCTTTGCCCAAAAATTAAGCAAGCTGGGCGATGTGTATGTTAACGATGCATTTGGTACCGCACACAGGGCACATGCTTCAACGGCGGTTATCGCTAAATTTTTTCCTGCGGAGAAGAAGATGTTTGGATTGCTGATGAATGATGAAGTGATGAGTGCCGAAAAAGTATTGCACCAGGCAGATAAACCTTTCTGCGCAATCATAGGCGGGGCCAAAGTTTCAGATAAAATTCTGATCATCGAAAATTTATTGGAACGGGCAACTGATATTATTATTGGTGGCGGCATGGCTTACACTTTTTTAAAAGCAAGGGGCGGTAAAATTGGTTCTTCGCTTTGCGAAAATGATCGTTTACAAACCGCTTTGGATATTTTAGAAAAAGCCAAACAAAAAAATGTAAGCATTCATTTGCCAGAAGATTCTGTAATTGCCGATAAGTTTGCCGCCGATGCCAATACCGAAGTGCGCCCAAGCGATGCCATACCAGATGGCTGGATGGGATTGGATATTGGTCCGAAAGCGGTTGGCATATTCAACGAAATAATCGGCAAATCAAAAACCATTTTATGGAACGGCCCAATGGGTGTTTTTGAAATGGAAAAATTTCAGGCCGGCACAAAAGCAGTAGCAGAAGCCGTTGCTGCAGCTACTACAAACGGCGCCTTCAGCCTTGTTGGCGGCGGCGATAGTGTAGCCGCAGTTAATAAATTTAACCTGGCAGATAAAGTGAGTTATGTAAGTACCGGTGGTGGTGCTTTGTTGGAATATTTTGAAGGAAAAACTTTGCCGGGCATTGCGGCAATAAAGGATTAACAATTTATTTGGGTTACTTTTACGGTAAT
>JAYURR010000166.1:0-32750 GCA_043756605.1 Chitinophagaceae bacterium | reverse complement strand
AAATAAAAACGGGTACATTAACATGCCTGACCTTATTTTGCATAAAGAAGGTATAGCTGGGCGGGGAAAGCAGACTTTCTTTTTTACAGCACTGGATGTTATGATAGGATACAGTTTTTCGTTTAACAAAAAAAATAAAAGCAAATAGTAAGGAATAATGCCTGACGAAATAAAAAAAGAAGCACCGGCAATATTTAAATGCCTGTAACAATATAAAAACATAAATGCAGAAGATAGATAACATAGAAATTAAAAACTTTAAAAGCATACGCCATCAAAAAATTGAAGGCTGTAAGAGGGTTAATATTTTTATTGGTTTTCCTAATGTGGGGAAAAGTAATATTTTGGAGGCGTTGAGTAATTTTTCAATTAATAGCGGTTCTAACTTATTTACTGATTTTGTAAGATTAGGCAAATCGACAACATTGTTCTTTAATGGTAATGTTGATGATACAGCAGAAGTTATTTTAAATGATTTTTACAGAGTAAGAATAAGTCATCAACCGTATGGGTTATCAGCTACTTTTGAAATAGATCGGTTTAGTAAAAGTTTTCCCCAGGTTGATAAAGAGATAAAGGAGGCGAATATAAATTCAATATCTGATGCCAAAAACAGACTTTTTCAATTAGGTGGATTTACAGTTAATCAAAAGGAACTTGAAATAAATAATTTTGAAGGAGATGCAAGCCTAAGATCTTATAATGAACCGGTTTTAGATTTAATGACAAATTCGGAATATAAAAAATCAACTATTCTAAAATATAGGTTTAAAGAAGATGTAAAGTATGATTCAAAAGAAACTTGGGAGTTAAAACATCCATATGGGCAAAATATTTTTGAAATAATTTCAACAAAACCTGCATTAAATAAAGAGATAATTGATTTGTTCAAGAGTTACGACTTGAATTTTGTTTATGATTCAGGTAGTCAGGAATATAAGATTTTGAAAATTGTTGGGAATAATATTTTTACTATACCGTATTTTATGATAGCTGATACTTTACAGCGGCTAATTTTCTATAAAGCAACTATTCAGACAAATTCAAATTCCATTTTGCTTTTTGAAGAACCCGAAGCCCACATGTTTCCTCCATATATCGCAAAATTTACTGCGGATGTAATGTTCGATAAAAATGACAACCAATATTTTATTGCAACCCATAGCCCGTTTGTTTTAAATGATTTCATGGAGGATATGGATAAAAATGATTTGAGTATTTATGTAGTTGGATTAAAGGATGGCGAAACTGTAGTGAGAAGGTTAACAGATGATGAGATTACAGAAATATACCAATATGGAATAGATTTATTTTTTAACCTTGAGAATTTTCTTAAGGATGCTGTTTGATACACATTCTTGTTTTATGCCAGAGTGTTATTTAGACACCAATCTGGTAGAGTTTCTTTTAGAAAGGCCCAATTCGGTCAATCATAAGAAAGGAAATAGTTCTGTAGCGGCTGCAATGAGAGAGAAGCGTTTTGAAGATAGCTTTGTGGTTGGTATAATTGATGATGATAAAAGGAAACTGAAAGAATTGGAAGATTGTATGGCATATGAAAATTTGTGGTGTAAGGGTTTAAAAATATTTAAAAGACCGGAAAGACAACATTATTTCATTCAGTTATCACCGGCAATTGAAAAATGGATTTTGAATGAATGTGATAAAGGAAAGATTGATTTGGCAGCATATAATTTGCCAGGTAGTTTTAGTGAGTTGAAAAATATGAAAGGGTTTACGCAAAGAAATGACCAGCGGTTTAAAAAGTTATTTGCTGATATGATGCTGAATGAAAATTGCGATGAAATAATTGAGTTAAAGAGATGGTTGATATTTCTGAAAGAAAATAATTATAAAACAAACATAGATTTGTTATAAATGGCAGACGAATTAAAAAAAGAAGCACCGGCAACATTTAAAGTAACCATAGATAACATCAGCATTGATGTTGCCCCTGGTACTACTATATTAAATGCGGCCAGGCAAATTGGTGGCGATGTTACACCGCCTGCTATGTGCTATTACAGCAAGCTGGAAGGTAGTGGCGGTAAATGCCGCACCTGTTTGGTAGAAGTTGCTGCAGGCTCCACAGCCGATCCACGGCCCATGCCCAAGCTAATGGCCAGTTGCCGCACAACAGTAATGGATGGTATGGTGGTTAAAAACATAACCAGCGATAAAGTGATTGATGCAAGAAATGGTGTGGTAGAATTTTTATTGATCAATCATCCGCTCGATTGCCCCATTTGCGATCAGGCCGGCGAATGTCATTTGCAGGATCTGGGTTACGATCATGGCAAGGCAGGCACACGCTACGAATTTAAAAGAAGAACTTTCGAGAAAGAAGATATTGGTCCGTACATTCAGTTACACATGACGAGGTGCATTCTTTGTTATCGTTGTACGTATGTGGCTGATCAGATAACCGATAAAAGAGTACATGGTATTTTAGACCGTGGCGATCATGCAGAAATATCTACCTACATCTCCAAAGCCATTGAAAATGATTTTAGCGGCAACATGATTGATGTTTGCCCGGTTGGTGCTTTAACCGATAAAACTTTCCGTTTTAAAAACAGGGTTTGGTTTACCAAGCCGTTTGATGCACACCGCAATTGCGAAAATCCAAAATGCTGTGGCAAAGCCACCTTGTGGTTACGTGGCGATGAAGTGTATAGGGTTACAGCCCGTAAAGATGAGTGGGGCGAAGTACAGAGCTACGACGGAAAGCCAGGCTGGATATGCAACACCTGCCGCTTTGATAAAAAGAAAACAAGCGACTGGACGGTGGAAGGTTTAACAGCCATCAGCCGCCACTCTGTTATTGGTGCAAATAAATACGCAACGCTGGAAATGCCAACCGATACAATTAAAAAAGTGTTGAATGGCAGGGATCCCAAATTATTAATGAACATACATAATGTAAGTGGTGTAAATAATCCTAACGTTCAGCTAAGTGAAATTGACAGGCCATCACACATGAGCGATTTTGCAAAATCGGATGAATTTGTAAAAGGTGCCGGAGAATCAACACAATGGGGTTTACCAAAAGAATAAGAATTATTTTAAAAAAGTAATATGCTGGCTTTAATTATTGAAAAACTGGTTTTAATCGTCATCGTTGTAATGGCTTCGCTGGTTATTGCCATGTACGCAACTTATGGCGAGAGAAAAATTGCAGCCGTTTTGCAAGACAGGCGTGGCCCCAACCGTGCCGGCCCTTTTGGTATTTTACAACCGCTGGCAGATGGTTTAAAATTATTTTTTAAAGAAGAGATTATCCCGGATTTTTCTTCAAAATTTTTATTTATACTTGGCCCATCGCTTGCCATGCTTACAGCAATTATGACGAGTGCCGTTGTTCCCTGGGGCGATAAAGTTCATTTGTTCGACAGAGATATTTCTTTGCAGATTGCTGATATAAATGTTGGGATTTTGTACGTGTTTGCGGTGGTGAGTATGGGAGTGTACGGCATCATGATTGGTAGCTGGGCAAGTAACAATAAATTTTCATTGATGGGCGGCTTAAGGGCTGCTTCGCAAATTATCAGTTACGAACTGGCCATGGGCATAGCTTTAATAGCATTGCTGATGATAACCGGAACGCTGAGCCTGAAAGAAATGGTACAGCAGCAACAGGCTGGGCTTTGGAATATTGCATATCAACCCTTAGGTTTTTTATTATTTTTAATTTGTGCATTTGCGGAATGTAACCGTGCACCTTTTGATCTGGCAGAAGCAGAGAGTGAACTGATTGGCGGTTATCATACAGAGTATTCATCAATGAAGCTGGGATTCTACTTATTTTCAGAATACATCAACATGTTTATCAGCAGTGTTATTATGGCTACCTTGTATTTTGGTGGTTACGATATTCCATTTATAAACGAGGCAAATTATAATCCCAACCTGATGGCAGCATTAGGTGTACTTGCTTTAATGGCAAAAGTTATTGGGTTTATATTTTTGTTTATGTGGGTACGGTGGACGATTCCAAGATTCAGGTACGATCAGTTGATGAACCTGGGCTGGAGGGTTTTAATTCCACTGGCATTGTTCAATATGTTGGTAACTGGCGCATTGGTATTATTGAAACAAAATAATTGGCATTTTTAATTTATCATAAAACACAATTGAAGCTCCGCCAGCTGGCGGATTTGGGATAAAACATGCAAGCATTAACAAACAGATTAAAACAGGTTGACCGCCGGAAAATGAATTTTCTGGAGCGGCTTTATTTAGTCGCTATTTTTAAAGGTATGCTCATCACGTTCAGCCATATCTTTAAAAAGAAACCAACTATAAATTATCCTGAAAAAACAAGACCGTTCAGTCCTGTTTTTCGTGGTCTTCATATTTTAAACAGAGATGAAGAAGGGCGTGAAAACTGTACTGCCTGCGGCTTGTGTGCAGTTGCTTGCCCCGCAGAAGCCATAACCATGGAGGCAGCCGAAAGACAAACAGGCGAAGAAAATTTATACAGAGAAGAAAAATATGCAGCCAAGTACGAGATAAATATGCTACGCTGTATTTTTTGTGGCTTGTGCGAAGAAGCATGCCCGAAAGATGCTATTTATATGAGCGAAACTTTTGCACCGGCTGATTACCAGCGCAAACAGTTTATTTATAAAAAAGAAGAATTATTGATACCCCACCCGATAGAAGAACCAGATGCTTACAAAAAGGCATTGGGCAACAGGGCAAAAAAAGAAACGGTTAATTAAAGATCATGAGCATTACAGTATTATTATTTTGGGGTTTATCGGCTTTGGCTTTGTTCAGTGCTATAATGGTGGTTGCCAGTAAAAGTCCGGTACACAGTATATTGTATCTGATTGTAGTTTTCTTTTCCATTTCGGGTCATTATATTTTATTGAATGCGCAATTTTTGGCCATTGTAAATATCATTGTATATGCCGGGGCCATTATGGTGTTGTTTTTATTTGTGGTAATGCTGATGAACCTGAATGCAGAATCGGAACCCAAAAAACACCGCATGCTGCAGTTTGCCGGATTGATTTCTGGCGGTTGTTTGTTTCTTGTTTTAATTTCGGCCATATCAGAAACACCGCAGGCATCAAACATGGTACAAATTGGTAGTGGCAATGATGGGCTGATAAAAAATTTGGGATTGATACTATTTAAAAACTATGTATTGCCGTTTGAAATAAGCTCTGTTTTGTTTTTAAGTGCAATGATTGGAGCAGTGGTGATAGGGAAAAAAGAAAGCCCCTCTACTTCCCAAAGGGGGGATTAGTGCAAGGGCTTATCCAAAATTTAATTTTTATTTTGAATTGAAAAGATATTATTAAACCAAAGAACAATCTTCGTTATCCCCCTCCTCAGGAGGGGTTAGGGGAGGCCGCTTTATATGGAAATTAAATGGTACATCGGTTTGGCAGTAGCACTTTTCTGCACCGGAATTGTGGGGGTATTAACACGCCGCAACTCCATTATTATTTTTATGTGCATTGAGTTAATGTTGAATGCGGTGAATTTATTGCTGGTAGCATTTTCAAAAATGCATGCAGCATCAGCAGTTGTGCAGGCAAACCCAAATGTGGTAAGCGATGCTCAGATATTTGTGTTCTTTATAATGGTGGTTGCAGCGGCCGAAGTAAGTGTGGGACTGGCTATCATCGTTATGCTTTACAGAAATACACATTCGGTTGATGTGAATTTCTTAAACAGGTTAAAAAACTAAAGCATCATTCCTGTTTCGGTTTGATGTTTAATTAAAAATAAATTTCTCCTAAAAGAGAACAGAGCTTATGAGTAATGTTTTTCAATTGGTTTGGCTGATACCTGTGTTGCCTTTGCTTGGCTTTTTAATAAATGGCTTGGGCAGAAAACAGGTTTCAAAAACAATGGCCGGTATAATCGGCAGCGGTACAGTATTGGCTTCATTTATTATAAGTCTGCTGGTTTTTATGCAATTGAATAGCGGCAATGTTCCTGCGGCACCTTTTCATTATTTCGATTTTATAAATATCACCGCATTTAAAATCGGTTTCGATTTTCAGATAGATCAGCTTTCTTCTATCTTCTTATTAATTATTACCAGTGTTGGTTTTTTAATACATGTATATTCCACATCTTACATGCACGATGAAGAGTCAAAAGATTTTGCAAAATATTTTGCTTACCTAAATCTTTTTGTTTTTTCGATGTTGCTGCTGGTAATGGGTGCCAACTTTGTAATTATGTTTATTGGTTGGGAGGGCGTGGGGCTTTGTTCTTATCTACTGATCGGTTTCTGGTTTAAAAATAACAACTACAATATTGCGGCAAAAAAAGCCTTCATTATGAACCGCATTGGGGATCTTGGTTTTTTACTCGCTGTGTTCTGGCTCATTTCAAAATTGGGCACTGCAGATTTTCACGAAGTATTTGCCAACGTTTCCAAATTATCTTCAACAGATATTACCTGCATCACGTTGCTTTTATTTATTGGTGCCATGGGCAAAAGTGCACAAATTCCTTTGTACACCTGGCTGCCCGATGCCATGGCAGGCCCAACACCTGTAAGTGCATTGATACATGCTGCCACCATGGTTACTGCCGGCATCTACATGATTGCCCGAAGCAATATTTTATATACCATGGCTCCGGCAACGCAGGGCTTTGTTGCATTCATCGGTTTATTTACAGCCATTGTTGCAGCTACTATTGCCATCAAACAAAACGATATTAAAAAAGTTTTGGCTTACTCAACTGTAAGCCAGTTGGGTTATATGTTTTTAGCATTGGGTGTTGGCGCTTATACCGGTGCTGTGTTTCATGTAATGACGCATGCATTCTTCAAAGCACTTTTGTTCCTCGGTGCAGGTAGTGTTATACATGCCATGGGTGGCGAACAGGACATCCGTAACATGGGTGGCCTGAAAAAATACATGAGCGTTACACACATCACTTTCTTACTGGCTTGCCTGGCAATTGCAGGTATGCCGCCTTTCTCAGGGTTCTTTTCTAAAGATGAAATTCTAGCTGCGGCTTTTGCAAAAAATCCTTTGCTTTGGGGCGTTGCTGTTGCTGGTGCCATCATGACGGCTTTTTACATGTTCCGTTTGTATGCCATGGCGTTTCTTGGCAAATTCAGAGGTACGCATGAGCAGGAACATCACCTGCACGAAAGTCCGAAAGCAATGACTATTCCTTTAATTATACTCGCAATATTTTCTGTTATTGGCGGATGGATTGGCATACCGGAAATTTTTATGCATGGCGGACATAGATTGGAGTCATTTTTAGAACCTGTGTTTGCACAAAGCAATGCTTTGGCCGAAAAACATCACCTGTCGCATCCTACAGAATATATGCTGATGGGCATTTCGGTAGGCGCAGCTTTGGTTGCATTGATTTATGCCTGGAGTAAATTCAGCAAATATCAAAAAGTTGAAAAAGAAGAAACCGGCCTTGGTAAAGTGCTTGCCAATAAATGGTATGTAGATGAGTTGTACGATGCCATCATTGTAAAACCGGTACTTTCAATAGCAAAATATTTCAATAATATTTTTGAGAAAAAAGGAATTGATGGTTTTGTAAATGGTGTTGGCAAGGCTGTTAATTATGGCAGCCGGCAAATACGATTACTGCAAACGGGCCAGATTGGTACATATGTGTTGATGATGGTGCTGAGCATTTTAATATTTTTTATTATTCAGTTGTTTTTGTAATACAATCTTTCCCGATGAATACCGGGATTAGAGTGTATTATTCCGATAGCAAAAGCAATTTTATTTTTTGGTATAAATCGGTATAATTAGAAGTTGATATGAACCCAAATATTTGGATAACTTTTCCGGAATTGTTGATTTGGTTTCCGCTGGTAGCGGGCTTGATTACGTTTATGATCCGTAAAGAAAAAGCTGTAAAGAACTGGGCAATAATTGCTTCGCTGATTACATTAAGTATATCAGTGGTCAGTCTTTTTTACGCCGATAATTCAAAACACTTTTATCTTAATAATGTAAGCTATTTCTGGTTAAAATACCTGGGTAGCAATTTTACTTTAGGGCTTGATGGTATGGGCCACTTGCTTACCGCATTAACTGCAGTTTCGTTCCCTCTAATATTTATAGCCACTAATAAAACAAGCTATAAAAATGCAAATGTATTTTATGGGTTGATGTTGCTGACACAGTCTGGTTTAATGGGCGTATTTACATCAATGGACATGCTGGTGTTTTATTTTTTCTGGGAGTTGGTGGTTATACCTGCTTATTTTCTTTGCAGCCGCTGGGGCGGAGAAAGAAGAATTCAGGCAACATTCAAATTCTTTGTTTATACTTTCACTGGTTCCCTTTTAATGCTGGTTGGTATAATATACATTTACATGCACACTACACCCACTGCCTTTGCCGAGCATTCATTTTCGATGAATGCAATTTCTTCTGCAGTGCTTTCTCCGGCAGAAAAAAACTGGATTTTCTGCCTCTTTTTTATAGCCTTTGCTATTAAAATGCCGGTATTCCCATTTCATACCTGGCAACCCGATACATACGAGCAGGCACCAACTGCATCAACGATGGTACTAAGCGGTATCATGGTAAAAATGGGTGTGTTTGCTGTTATCAGATGGATTCTCCCCATATTTCCGGATGCTGTATCAAAATTTGATAATGTTGTTATTGCACTTTCTGTTATCGGAATGATTTACGCCAGTTTAATTGCCATAAAGCAAGATGATCTTAAACGTTTTGTTGCTTACTCATCCATTGCTCACATTGGTTTAATGTGCGCCGCAATTTTTACAAAAACAGAAATTGGTTTACAGGGCGTAATGGTACAAATGTTTAGTCATGGCATAAATATTATTGGTATGTGGATAGTGGTTGATCTGATTGAAAAACAAACCGGCACCCGTAAAATTTCGGAGCTGGGCGGCATTGCTCACAAGGCACCGGCACTCACCATATTTTTGGTGGTAATTGCGCTGGCAAATATTGCGTTGCCTTTAACCAATGCATTTGTAGGGGAGTTTATGATGTTTAGCGGCTTGTTTAAATTTAATTTTTGGGTTACTGCTGTAGCAGGATTAAGTATTATTCTGGCGGCTGTTTATACATTAAATATGGTACAGAAAGTTTTTTACGGCGAGGCAAATGCCATTACCGGAAATATGCTGGATATTTCATTCAATCAAAAATTTATATTGGCTGTAATAGTTGTATTTATTTTTGTGTTTGGTGTTTACCCGCAACCAATTTTAGATTTAACAAAAGATACAGTAGCTGTTATTTTAACTAGAATAAATTAATAAAAACGCCATCGGCGTAACTGAGGTATGAATGCAATAATATTTACAGCAATCTGGGGAGTAGTGTTGATGTTGGGCGGAGCTTTTATTAAAAATAAAAGTACACCCAAGTACCTGGCAATTTTTGGATTGGCAGTAATACTGTTTTTAAATTGTGTTGAAATGAACCGCGGTATGCCATTGTTTAATGTTGATATTAAAGGCATGCTTGAGTTTAAAAATTTCAACCTCACTTTTATAAACGTGGCATTTGGATGCACTTTGCTTTTCTTTTTTTTAAATGGAAGAGATATTGAAAAGGTTGGAGAAAATGTATCGGAATATTTTGCCTTGATATTTTTTATTCTGTGCGGCATCGCAATCATATCTACCTACAACTCGCTGCTGATGCTGTTTATTGGTATTGAAATTGTTTCGATACCGCTTTATATTTTAACCGGCAGCGATAAACGGAATTTAAAAAGTAACGAAGCTGCACTGAAATATTTTTTGATGGGAGCCTTCTCAACAGGCATCATGCTTTTAGGAATTGCATTTCTTTATGGCGGTGGCAATCTGGGCTCTTTCGATATACATTTAATTATTTCTGGTAATGCCCACATGTCGCCATTAATTGCAGCGGGACTGGTGCTGTTATTAATATCCATGTCGTTTAAAGTATCGGCGGCGCCGTTTCATTTCTGGACGCCTGATGTGTACGATGGCGCACCAACCGTATTCACATCTTTTATGGCCACCATTGTAAAAGCTGCTGCATTTTTTGCCTTTGTACGTTTGTTCGAAAACGCTTTCGGCGGTGTACACCGCCAATGGCAAACACTCATTGTAATTCTTATTGCTGCAACTTTACTTATAGGAAATCTCACCGCTGTATTTCAGCAAAGTGTAAAGCGTATGCTGGCCTACTCCAGTATTGCGCAGGCAGGCTTTATGTTGTTTTCTTTATTTGCATTAAGTAAATTGGCTTACGAAGGGTTAGTATTATATGCAGCTGCATACAGCCTTGCCAGCATTGGTATTTTTGCCATCCTTATAAAAATGAAAGACTACACCATTGATGGTTTTAATGGCCTGGGTAAACAACAACCCCTGCTTGCTGTAACGGCAACTGTTTTTCTTTTATCATTAACAGGTATTCCTTTAACTGCCGGTTTCCAGAGTAAATTTTATATGTTGATGGCTGCTGTACAAAACGGGCATCATATCTGGCTGGTAATTTTTGCGGTGCTTTGTGCAGCCATCAGTGCTTATTATTATTTTAGAATTATACAGGCCATGTTTTTTAAACAAAGCAACGATGATATAATACTTACAGAAGATGTTACGCCTGCTTTTAAAATACTCCTTGTAATTACAGCAGTACTCATCATCGTTTTAGGTTTGTTTCCAGAATTAATTACCAACTGGCTTTACTTTTAATGGTTATGTACCGTTTGTAAAAGTTTTAGATGTTAATCGTATTCTCTTATTAACTTTAGCATGAATAATTCCACTTCATGACTTTTAAAGACACACTTGCACTATCCTGGCGAAATATTTCGGGCAATAAACTGCGAACCGGTTTAACGGTGGCCATTATTGCACTGGGTATTTTTGCATTGATAATGATTGTAACCGCTATTAAAGCAGCCAGTGTAAGTCTTACCACCAGCTTCTCAACCATGGGTGCCAATTCTTTCAGTCTGCGTTTTAAAGATCGTAACATACGTATAGGCGGCGGACGGCAAAACGATAATACCAAAACCAGCAAATCTGCTTTAAGAGAAAAGAAAAGCAATATGGGTAAGATAATTACCTACGAAGAAGCACGGGCCTTTAAAAAGCGTTATAATTTTCCGGCTAAAGTTGGCTTGGCATTAATGGGGCCACGCAATATTGTTTGCAATAATGATCGCAAAAAAACAAACCCCGATGTTACCATTTTAGGCGGCGATGAAAATTACCTGGAGCTTAATGGGTATACTATTGCTTATGGCCGCAATTTTACCGAAACAGAAATTGAATCGGGCCGAAGCATTTGTTTGCTGGGCAGCGGTACGGCGCAAAAACTATATCCAGGTACCCCGGAAAAAGCTGTTGACCAGGTTGTAAGTGTTGATCATACCCCTTATCGGGTAATTGGTGTGCTGGAAGATAAAAGCTCCAGTGCATTTTTTAACACCAGTAAAATTGTAGTTACCTCTTATAATAATATCCGCCGTTTATATGCATCGCAAACTAGTTCATTTAATATTGGCATCATGGTATCCGATCTTAAACTAATGGATGTTGCCATTGGCGAAGCCAAAGGCACTTTCAGGCCCATAAGAAAACTGGAAATTAAGGATGAGATAAATTTTTATGTTGATAAAAGCGATAGCATTGCACAAACATTTTTATCAGCTTCCTTGTATTTACAGTATGCCATGCTGGCCATTGCATTAATAACACTTATCGGCTCAGCAATATGCCTGATGAATATTATGCTGGTTGCAGTAAATGAACGTACCAAAGAAATAGGGTTAATAAAAGCCCTGGGCGGAACCAAAAAAGAAATCAGGGCACAGTTTTTATATGAGTCTGTATTGATTAGTTTGCTGGGGGCTGTTGCCGGTATAATTTCAGGCATTCTGGTTGGTAATTTGGCTTCCATATTATTAAAAACAGGTTTTGTAGTGCCCTGGGGCTGGGTGGTTATCGGTGTTATTGTGTGCTCATTAGTTGGGCTGGCTGCTGGTTTGTACCCAGCTTATAAAGCTTCTAAATTAGATCCCATAGTAGCTTTAAGGTATGAGTAGTTATTGAATGTTTTCTTCATTTAACCGGCATTTTTAATTTTTTTCTAAAATTTCAACCGTTTGCAGGATTTTTTTTATGTAAAAAAATCATTTTCGCATCGTAAAAAAATATTTATAAAATTAAAATTTTGTAAGTTGTACTTTCAATTTATTATTTAACTTGTGCATTCTGCTTTTATGCAGTTAAATAAAAAAGAAGATTGCAAAAGCTAAAAACAACAGAAGTAAATCCTTTACAAATCAATAAACATAAACTAAACTTTTTACAAAACTAAAAACTAGAATTTTATGGCAGAGACTACAGCAACTGTAAAACCAACAACTTCAGTTCAGGCAAAAAAATCAAGCAACATTATTTCTTTACTGGCACCGGTATTATGTATAATTGCGGGCTATTTTATCTGGCGCATTGTATTGGGTAACCCATCAAATTTTGGGCAGCCAAATGTACCTGGCGATCAAGGTTGGTTTTGGCCAGGCCGTCACGATCCTAAAACTGCTTTAAGTAAAATGTACCTGGGTGGAATTATTGTACCAATTCTTATCGGCACATTTTTAACCATGTTAACTTTTGTTATTGAAAGGTTTATGACTATTGCAAAAGCAAGTGGTACTGGCAACAATGCAGATTTTATCCGTAAAGTGCAATATCAGTTGGCTAATAAAAATGTAGATGCAGCTTTGGCAGAATGTGATAAGCAAAAAGGTTCTGTAGGTAATGTAATGAAAGCCGGTTTACACCGCTACAAAGCTATGATTGCAAATACAGAGTTAACAACTGATCAAAAAGTACTGTCAATTCAAAAAGAAGTAGAAGAAGCTACATCGCTTGAATTGCCGATGCTTGAAAAAAACCTGGTTTTTCTATCTACCATAGCTTCGCTGGCAACCCTGCTTGGTTTGTTAGGTACGGTTGTTGGTATGATACGTGCGTTTGGTACACTGGGTCAGGATAGTGGTGGTGCAGGTTCTGCAGCAGCTTTATCAGTAGGTATTTCCGAAGCCTTGTATAACACTGCTTTGGGTATTGGTACCTCTGCATTTGCCATTATGTTCTACAACATATTTACTACAAAAATTGATGGTATCACCTATGGCATTGATGAATCTGGATTTACTTTAACACAAACTTTTGCATCTCTGTACAAATAATTTTGTATGGATTAAGCAAGGTTTTGCATCTTACCAAAGTACTACCTGAGTTTAGAGTAGTATTAAAGAAAAATTTAAAAACAGATAAACATGCCAAAAGTTAAAATACC
Organism: Chitinophagaceae bacterium; assembly: GCA_043756605.1. Classification (GTDB taxonomy): domain Bacteria; phylum Bacteroidota; class Bacteroidia; order Chitinophagales; family Chitinophagaceae; genus Ferruginibacter. The sequence continues at coordinate 19,452 of JAYURR010000166.1, read as the reverse complement.
ACGCAAGAGTACAACCGTTGATATGACGGCTATGTGTGATGTGGCTTTTCTGCTGTTGACATTTTTTATATTGGCAACAAAACAAAAACCACCCGAAGTACTGAGTGTTAAAACACCCACTTCTGTGTCGAGCAAGGCAGCACCCGATAAATCAATATTAATAACAATGACCAAAGACGGAAAAGTGTTTTTAATGCTGGGCGATGAAACAAAGAAGAATGCAATTATAGATGATTTTAATACTACAAGAGCATTACAGTTAACACCTGCGGAACTCAACAAGTTAAAAAAAGCAGAATACATTGGCTTGCCGGTTAACAAACTTAAATCAGCTTTAAATGCTCCACAGGAAATTCCAGCTAATTTAATGGATGGTATTCCTACAGATAGTACAAATAATGAATTGGCTTTCTGGATGCGTAGCGTAACCAATGCTTATAAGGGCGAAGACCAAAAGATACTTGAGAATATGATTCTTATTAAAGGTGATGGCGAAGCTTTGTACCCGATATTTAAAAATGTTAAAGAAGCCCTGAAGGCCAATGAAATTTTTAAGTTCAGAATTGTAACAGAAGGCGAGCAGGTTCCCGTAGGATCGGAGTTATATAACAAACCTGCGGCTGAGAAATAAAATTAAAGTATTAATTTAAAAAAAATATTACTATGGCAGAAATGGATACCTCGTCGGGTGGCGGACATAAAAAAGGCCCCGGCGTAAAAAAAGGAAAAAAGCTCTCTACCCGTGTAGATCTCACTCCCATGGTTGATCTGGGTTTTCTGTTACTTACATTCTTTGTGTTTACCACAACTATGAGCCAGAGTACGGCTATGAAAATGAATGAGCCAAAGGATGATCCCAATCAGCAGATGAAGGTAAAAAACTCGGGAGCCATGACAATTTTGTTAGGCAAGGGTAACCAGGTTTATTATTATTACGGACAGTTAATGCCCGAAACCATCAGCCAGGATTTTAAAAGCACTAATTTTAAAGGCATTCGCAGCCTGATTCTGGAAAAGAAGAAAGCTACACCTATTGATGATTTAATGTACATCATCAAATCTGATGATAACTCAACCTTTAAAAATGCCATTGATATCCTGGATGAGATGTCAATATCTGATGTGCCTCCGGGGCATTATGCCGAAGTGGCCATGGTACCTGTTGAAAAGATGCTGATCAACGAAACCGAAAAAGCAAATGGCATTAAGTAAGATTATGGAATTGGAACAATTTTGAATCTAATTTAAAAAGAGATTATAATGGAAGCAAACAAAATTTTAGGTGCCGATGTTCTTGATATTATTTTTGAAGGCAAAAATAAAGAGTACGGTGCTTATCAATTAAGAAAAGCCTACAAAAAAACATTAAGTAAAGCACTCATTATTACAGGCAGTGTTTTATTATTGATTTTAGGGGCAAATGTTTTTGCCAAATATATTGGCGATGACGATAAAAAGAAATTTGATACGCTGGAAACCCAGATGGCAGAATTAAAAGCAGATGAACCACCACCTCCGCCACCGCCACCGCCACCACCACCGCCAGAACCGCCACCACCACCAGAAATTAACCAGGTGAAATTTACGCCTCCAAAAATTGTTGAGGACAAAGAAGTGAAGCCTGATGAAAAGATTGAAGAGATAAAGGAAGATGCAGCCATTAGTGTGCAAACTGTTAAAAGCGAAAACACAGTTCAGGTTGTGCAGGCACCGGTAGAAGAAAAAGGAACACAGGTAGTAGAAGTAAAAGTAGCCGATGATGAAAATAAGATTTTCACAAAAGTAGAAGTGGAAGCCGGATTTCCGGGAGGAGAAGGAGCATGGCGTAATTACCTGCAGAAAACATTGAATGCAAGTACACCGGTAGATAATGGCGCAAGTGGTGGTAAATACACCGTTATTGTAAAATTTGTGGTGAGTAAAGATGGTAGCCTTAGTGATGTTACTTGTGAGAATGATCCTGGTTTTGGTATGTGTGAAGAAGCATCCAGAGTAATTAAGAGAACAAAAAACTGGACACCAGCCATACAGAACGGACGAAATGTAAATGCATATCGCCGTCAGCCTATTACCTTCGTTGTTGACGAATAAATTTCAAAAAATAAAACATGTTAATCCCCCGGTTTTTACCGGGGGATTTTTTTTGTGGTTGTGTATGGAAATATTTCATCCTGCTATCTAAGTTAAAACTGTGTTTTTAAGTCAATATAAAACCTGCTAAGAAAATTCAGGTTTAGGACGAAAAATATTTTTATCACAACAAACAGATTTATGGAATAGCAACATTCCAGAGTCTGATTAAAAAACCAACTGACATGGAAACAAACAAAATTTTAGCTGCAGATGTGCTTGACATTATTTTTGATGGAAAGAACAAAGCGTACGGCGCTTATCAATTAAGAAAATTGTATAAAAAAACACTTACCAGGGCATTGGCAATTACCGGCGGTGTTTTATTATTGGTTTTAGGTGGATCTGTTTTAGCGAATATCTTCAGCGATAATGATAGCAACAGAAGATTGGAAATGCTGGTTACAATAATGACCCAGGTTAAAAAAGATGATGTGCCCCCACCAACACTACCACCACCGTTACCGCCGCCGGCACAACCCAAAATGGATTTTAAACAAGTAAGATTTACACCCCCAGTTATTACCCCTGATGAAGAAGTTACGCCCGATGAAATTATTAATGACATAGAGCCAGATGCAGCCATCAGTAATAAAAATGTAATGAGCAATAATACAAATCCAATTGTACAGGCACCCATTGATGAAACGGATACTAAAATTGTAGAGATAAAAAAACCGGATGCTGAAAATACAATTTTTACATCTGTGCAGATAGAAGCAGCCTTCCCCGGCGGACAGGATGCCTGGCTAAATTATTTACGCAATACACTTAATGCCGGTACGCCAATTGATAATGGTGCAAGTGCCGGCAAATACACCGTTATTGTAAAATTTGTGGTGAGTAAAGATGGTAGCGTAAGTGATGTTAAATGCGAAAACGATCCGGGTTTTGGTATGTGTGCCGAAGCTGAAAGGGTAATTAAAAAAACAAAGAACTGGACACCGGCCATTCAAAACGGGCAACACGTAAATGCCTACCGCCGCCAGCCAATTACTTTTTTGGTAGAAGAGAATTAAGATTGAGAAGAGAAATTTATATCCCTTGGTTTATGCCAGGGGATTTTTTTTTGCAGAAGTTTATGGAAATATTTTATAAGCCCATCTTAATAAAAACTAACTGTTATGGCAGAAATAGAAACAAAAAAACACAACGAAAAAAAGCAAAAACTTATTAAAAAAAGTACCCGGGTTGATTTAACTCCCATGGTTGATCTTGGATTTTTACTACTTACTTTTTTTGTATTTACCACCAGGCTTGCTGAGGCCAAGGCTATGGATCTGGTAGTGCCTTATGATAAAATTGATACTATAAAAGATCCGGTATGCAAATCATGTGTATTAACTGTTTTGCTTGATAAAGACAACCGTATAAAATATTATGAAGGCGCTGCTGAAAACAATCCGCCGGTAAAGGAAACCGGCTTTGCACCTGACCAGATAAGAACGGTATTGATGCAGAAAAAAGCAGCGGTTGAAAAGATACGAGGAAGTGCAGACCAGTTTATACTCATCATCAAAGCATCAGCAGCCAGCAATTTTAAAAACTTTGTAGATATAACCGATGAAGTAACTATTTGCCAGATAAAGAAATACTATGTTGATGAGTTAAACAACGAAGACAAAAGAATACTACTGGAAAAATAAAAGCTGCAAAGTTTCCCGACATAGTCGGGACGTCGGGGTATCTTTGCCCCATGTCAAATCATGTTTCAGGTTGGGATGATACCATTGTTGCTTTGGCAACGCCAACCGGTATTGGTGCAATTGGAGTAATCCGTTTAAGTGGTACTAAAGCGATTGGCATAATAAATGAACTGTTTCCTTCCAAAGATCTGCACAAACAAAATACACATACAATCCATGTTGGTTTTATTAAGGAAAATGATGTGGATATAGATGAAGTGGTTGTTTCCTTATATAAAAATCCTAAAAGTTATACCGGCGAAGATGTAGTTGAAATTGGTTGCCATGGCAGTTCCTTTGTGCAGCAGCAGGTAATACAGGCCTGCATACGTAAGGGTGCCAGGCTTGCCAAAGCTGGCGAGTTTACGCAGCGTGCTTTTTTAAATGGCAAACTCGATCTTACCCAGGCCGAAGCTGTGGCTGATATTATTTCATCAAACACGGCAGCCTCGCAAAAAACTGCCTTGCATAATATGCGTGGTGGCTTCAGCCAAATTTTAAAACAACTAAGAGAAGACCTGATACAGTTTTCGGCATTGATAGAGCTGGAGTTAGATTTTAGCCAGGAAGATGTAGAATTTGCCGACCGCAAAAAATTTTATGAATTGATTGAAGGATCAACAGTTGTTACAAAGGATTTATTGCATTCATTTCAATTAGGGAATGTAATAAAGAATGGTGTAAGTGTTGCAATTATTGGTAAGCCCAATGCCGGCAAAAGCACTTTACTAAATACATTGCTGAATGAGAACCGGGCAATCGTAAGTGAAATTGCGGGCACTACCCGTGATACGGTTGAAGAAATAATTAATATAGATGGAATTCTTTTCCGATTGATTGATACTGCCGGAATAAGGGAACACAGTACGGACGTTATTGAGTTGATTGGTATTGAAAAAAGCAGGGAAAAAATTGAACAGTCGGATGAAGTGATTTATATTTTTGATGTAAACACCGAAACCCCGGCAGAACTAAAAGCTGCTGTTGGATTAATTGCTGAAAAAAATGCCAATTATTTTTCGGTAGGAAATAAAACAGATATAATGGGTGCAGATGCGGCTGCTGAAAAATTTGCAGGCTCCGATATCTTATTTATTTCTGCAAAAGAAAAAAATCATATTGACGAGCTTAAGCAAAGATTAGTAGATAAAATTGTAAGCGGTAATATCAATACGGAAAATACGATCATTACCAATGCCCGCCATTACGAAGCTTTGCAAGAGGTAGGTAAATCGCTTGCAGATATAAAAGCAGGTTTGGATAATAACATTACAGGCGATTTATTGGCTTTGGATATCAGGCGTTGCCTGCATTATATTTCAGAAATCACCGGCGATATCACCAACGAAAATGTATTGGATTACATTTTCTCCAAGTTCTGTATCGGAAAGTAATCATCCTTCCTTTGTTTCGTAAATGCCTGTTTTTGTTGAGTTTAATACAAATATTCTTCCTTTATTTGTTGCCTGTCTCCACTTTTTTAGTTATATTTGTTGCCTGAGTGTTGCCCAATTCTGTTGCCCACAATACCGGGCAACAAAAAAGCGAAATGATGCTACATACAGCTACAAGCTGCAACACTCAGCTACAACTGGCAACAATGAGCAGTAACATTCGATTAGAGAAAACATGTGAAGTTTGCGGTAATAAATACATCGCAAAAAAGACTATTACCCGTTCATGTTCCCTCACCTGTGCCAGGTTACTTTACAAGCGTACCAAACGAAATGAAAAAATTGAAGCCGCCATCCGGAAAGAAGCTGTTGTAAAACCTTTCAACCCCAGCATCTCACAAAAAGAATTTCTCACCATTGATGAAGCCTGCCAGTTGATCAATTCCAGCCGCTGGACCATTTACCGCCTCATTGATAAAGGCCAGCTTAAAGCCGGTAAAGTGGGCCGAAATACCCGTATCCCAAGAACTGCAATTAATGAACTTTTCAAACTGACTGAAGTATGAACGTAACATTAAGACAAAGAAAGAAGGGGAATAAAATAAGCCTCTATCTTGATTACTACACCGATGGGAAAAGAGAGTATGAATATTTGAATTTATACCTCCTCCCGGAGCCGGAAAAAGGCAAGCTCACTAAAGAGCAGAAAGATGATAACCGTAAAAAGCTGTCGATGGCAGAAGCCATTCGCTCAAAGCGACTACTGGAAATTAAAAACGAAGAGTATGGCTTCCGGGATACTGATAAAGTTAAAGGCAGCTTTCTCAGTTACTTTGAGCAGCTAACAGAAAAGCGGAGAAACAGCCAGGGTAATTATGGCAATTGGGATAGTGTGTTAAAGCACTTGCAGAAGTTTGCGCCCAATGGCGTTTCATTTAAAGAAGTAGATAAAAGATGGTTGGAGAAGTTCAAGGGCTATTTGCAGAATGATGCAAAAAGTAAAAATCAAAAGTTGCTATCTCAAAACTCACAATCTTCTTATTTTGGCAAGTTAACAGCAGCTTTAAAGGAAGCAGTAAAGGACGGCATCTTACAAACCAATCCTGCCGCCCAGGTAGAAGGTGTTAAGCCCGATGACCCAAGCAGGGAGTTTTTAACTTTGGAAGAATTGCAGGCTGCAGCCAATGTGCCCTGTGAAATGCCGATATTGAAAAGTGCTTTCATTTTTTCGGCGCTCACTGGATTACGCTGGTCAGATATTGAAAAGCTGGTATGGTCAGAAGTGCAGCACTCTGAGCAGTCCGGGTATTACATCCGTTTCAGGCAGAAGAAAACAAAGGGTGCAGAAACATTGCCCATTTCAGAGCAAGCCTTTACGCTTTTAGGAGAAAGAAAAAAGCAGGATGATAAAGTATTTGAAGGATTGTATTACAGTGCCTGGCATAACTTGAAGCTGAGAGAATGGGTAATGAAGGCAGGTATTACCAAACACATCACTTTCCACTGTGCCCGTCATACCTATGCTACCTTACAAATTACATTGGGTACAGATATTTATACAGTATCAAAATTGTTAGGCCACCGGCATTTAAAAACAACCGAAATTTATGCTAAAGTAATTGACCATAAAAAACAGGAGGCGGCAAACAAAATCAAAATTGATTTATAGTAATGGAGATAAAAATTTTAGATAGCATATTACACGGCGAGTTAAAGCCCTGGAAATTGGACACCTCCAACACGAGGCATTTTACAGAATTGGTAAGGACCGCTAAAAAGGTTGAACCAATAACGAATGCTGAGTTGCTAAAGCAACTCACAGCATTGTTGGCTGATTATCCACCCCTGCAAAAGTTGCTAGCGGCTGAAGCCACCAGCAACAGCATAACATTGCAGCAGCTTTTATGCAGCATTGATTTACCAAAGGGCAAAGATCCCGTTACGCATTTTTATTCCGCTGTTATCACTGCCGAAACCCTTCGGGTTTATAATTCCTTCATGCAACAATCTGTTAACTGGAATGATTCAATAGATATTCCTTTCCAGGCAGGCAGGTTACTAAACAGCTTAAAGGTATTGACCCAACAAACAGTTGCTGAGTTACAGGAGAGGGGCTTTACCACCATACCGGATGAACAAAGCAGCTTTATTCATTTTGCTTTGTATTATCTCAAGCATAGTTTGATACAATTATATTTCAGCGTTCAGGAGTCATTTAAAGACAAGCTAACGCAAGTAACTACGTTGGAAGATTTTTATACATTGGATTTGGTAGAACCTTTTTCAAACCACCTGGAACTAAAATATATTGCTGATCTCACCGGGCAAACAAGTAAAGAAAAGAAGGGTAAGAAGGAAAAACTAACTTTTGGTTTCAATGGCAAAAAGGATAAACTTTCATCTGTCATTAATAGTTTGTGTACTCAAATTGAACTTTTAAAAGAAGATGTTTCGCCTGCTGACATGCTTATACAGCTACTCCTTTTAAATGATATAAAACCCGGAAATGTTCAAATTCATTTGGATTGTGATAACAAAAATTTCAGATATGCGATAGAAAAATTGACCCCTTATTTTAATTCATTGTCCTTCACCAATATTGAGCATAGCAAATCATTCTATTCAAAAAAGGGAACACTGCTTAAAGCAAATAATTTCTCAAAAGCGAAGTCATTCGACCCGAAAGAAAAGGCAACTATTGACAATATTTTCAAACAAATGCAATAAAAAACATTCACTTTGTTCAGCCTGAACATTCAGGTATGAATACCTGAACGTATTCCCCTCCACAGCTTTGCAACTTGCCCTCGTATCAAAAAAATAAAATACGATGGAACAAGAAAATTTAATTCTCGACAAGCTCACCGAAATAGCTAATAAGCTGAGTGAGCAAAACCTGTTGCAAAAAACAGTGCTAAACTTTAATGAGGCTTGCATATACCTGGATGTAAGCCCTTCGCACTTGTACAAACTAACCAGTACAAAGCACATTCCTCATTTCTGCCCACAGGGTAAAAAATTGTACTTCCGGCGGGAAGAACTCGACACCTGGTTACAGCGTAACCGGCAATCCGCTGCCGATGAAATTGATCAGTTGGCAACAGACTATGTCATCCGCAACAAACGGAAGTAACAATTTTTTTCCATTGCACTAAAGAACTGAAGAATGGCAGCAAGTACCATATTTAAAAACTTTGCAACCCCGGTAGAGAATGTTTCATTGATCATTCTTTCCAACTGGATTGCATCAGGCAAGTACAAAGCCCAGGTTGAAGAAATCCGGGATCTGATTGCACAAGGCAATACAGAAGAAGCGCAGCGAAAGAAGCAACAGCTTCCGGCCTTCACTCCATCGGCAACTTTTACTGAGAAAAGGTTACTGCCAAACATGGAGCAATACAGTTGCTTTGTACACCTCGACTTTGATAAGCTGACACCGGAACAATTAAATGCAGCCTTTCAAATCATTGCCGCAATCCCTTACACTTTCATTTGCTTTATCAGCCCAAGCGGCAACGGGCTAAAAGTATTTATTGAAGTAAATACGGGTGCAGAACATCATGATACTGCTTACCAGCAGGTAATGGAGTATTATCAGAATGCCACTAGCCTAAAAGCCGATGTAAAATGTAAAGACATCACCAGGCTTTGCTTTGTAAGCCACGACCCGCAGTTGTATAAAAACATATACAATGAAAAGTTTGGGGTAAAGGACATTCTGTTCCAGGCAAAGCCCGTTTCTGTAGTTACCATGCAGGTAACAAGGGAAGAATCTACCGCACCCGATGAATACCTCTTAACCTTTCAGCAACAAATCACATTCACCAATCAAAAAACAGAATACACAAATGGAAACCGTAACAATTATATGTACCTGCTTGCTTCTAATTGCAACAGAGCTGGTATACCGCAGTCCGACACTGAAATTTTATGTGCACAGCATTTTGATTTATCTGAAAAAGAAATTAAGGATTCCGTAAGCAGTGCCTACAAACACCACCAACCCGAGTTTGCAAAGTTTGCAAACACTGCAAAGCTGCAAACTATAGAGCAGCCACCAACAGAAGACTACCTGAAAAACACACCAACCATTCCCGTAGAATTGTATCAGCAAATGCCCGACCTGTTGAAGCAGGGTGCAATGGCATTTACCGATGAAAGAGAACGGGATGTTTTTCTTACAGGAGCCCTTGCAATACTCAGCGGATGCTTACCCGGTGTTAAGGGTGTGTATGCAGGTAATGAAGTTTTTCCAAACCTATTTTCTTTTGCCATTGCCCCGGCAGCCAGTGGTAAGGGAGCATTAAAGTTTGCAAAGATGCTGGCAGACGAATACCACAGCTTTGTACTAACAGCAAGCCGTGAGGCAGAATCCCATTTCAATCAGGAAATGTCGGAACACAAACAAAAACTGCACAGCAAAAAGAAAAGCGATACCAGCATGGAAGAAGTACCCATAAAGCCCAGCTTTAAAGTGGTGTACATTCCGGCCAATACCAGCTATGCAAAGATACTCTGGCACTTGGAGCAAAACGAAGGCACAGGTATCATCTGCGAAACCGAAGCCGACACCCTGGGCAATGTTTTCAAACAGGAGTGGGGTTCCTATTCCGATATGCTTCGCAAATCCTTTCACCACGAAAGGCTATCCAGTTCCCGGAAAGGCAACAATGAATTTACAGAAGTAAATGCCCCCAGCTTGTCTATCGCCTTATCCGGTACACCCAACCAGGTTACCGGCTTAATAGCATCTTCCGAAGATGGCTTATTCAGCCGTTTCATGTTCTATGCTTTTAAGGTAGAGCAAAAATGGAAAGATGTATCACCCAATGCCAATAACATAAACCTCACAGAGCATTTTAAAACACTATCGTTAAGCGTTTTTAAAATGGTACTCTTTCTGCAAAGGGAAGAAACCATTGTAGAGTTAACAGCCACGCAATGGCAACAGCTAAACCAAACCTGCGAGGCATGGCTCAATGAAGTAACCATGTTTACAGCCGAGGAAGCCGCCAGTATTGTAAAGCGATTGGGCCTGATCCTGTATCGTATGGCAATGCAGTTTACCGCCTTGAGGAAATTTGAAAACGGCGAAGCTGCAAGCACACTGGTTTGCACCGATGAAGATTTTACAACTGCTTTGCAGTTGGCTGAAATCTATTTACAGCACAGTATTTTAATGTTTAACAACCTGCCCAAACAAAGTGAGACCACCCATTTTAAAACCGGCGACAGCAAACGCAAATTCTTTGATGCCTTGCCACAGGAGTTTACCCGGCAGCAGGCCGTGGAAACTGGTAAGCTCTTTACCTTGGCAGCCCGTACCGTGGATGATATACTCCACAATGCCACCGGCAAGGCGTTGGAAAAGCAGAAGGCAGGGTATTACCGTAAAATTTAAGATTGCAGAGTTTGCTGTTTTTGCAAGGCTTGCAAAGCCCGACAGGAAATAGGCTTACAACAGCCCTTAATTAGTCAACCCAAAAACTGACTTTTTTATTTTTTTGTCATATTATACCCTTACAAAGCCAGCCTCAAACTTTGCAGACTGCAGAACCTGTTAATATTTTCTTTTCTTTCTTTTTCTTTGCTAATATTTTTAGTGTATATTTGTCAATATTTGACAAGTCGGTAGAAGTAATTGGCTATCAGCCAATAGCAAAACTAAAAATACATTACATTGGCAAATCAGTTTGGTGATAAGATAAAACATCTTCGTAAAATAAACAGGTTGTTACAGCGTCAGGTTGCAAGTCAAATGGAGATAGATACACCCATGCTCAGTAAAATTGAAAGGGGGGACCGGAAAGCTAAAAAAGACCAGGTTTTGCATTTCGCTAAAATTCTGAATGGGAGTAAGGACGAGTTGCTTACTTTATGGCTGGCTGATCAGGTAGTAGAAGTAGTACAGAACGAAGATTTAGCATTAAAGGCAATGCAGGTTGCTGAGGAAGAAGTAAAATTTAATTCCAGAAACAGAATATAGAAGATTTTCATGGCATATAAAATTGCAAAAACAAAAGAAGAAAGTTTCGAGCAGTTAAAGGTGCTTATTGCAGCCTTTGAGAAAGAGTATGCCATATTAAAAAAGCCCGATTACAAGGAAACGCCGTTGCGCAATGACTTTCTTAATCCTCTTTTGAAAACCTTTGGTTGGGATGTTGAAAATGAAGTAGCCAGGTCACAGTTTTTAAGGGATGTTGTGCAGGAGGAAACAATTGATGTGGAAGAAGAAGATACCATTGCGAAAAAAAATCCTGATTATACACTTAGAGTGCAGGGCACTCGGAAACTGTTTGTTGAAGCCAAAAAGGTATCTATAGATATAGAGAAGTCTGCTAAAGCAGCTTTTCAGACGAGACGATACGGATGGAATGCAAATCTTGGTATATCAATTCTTACCAACTTTGAAAAATTAGTTGTGTATGATTGCCGTTACAAACCCGTAGCATCGGACGAACCTAATGTAGCGAGGTATAATACATTTCATTTTACAGAATTTATAAAACACTTTGAAACACTCTACGAATTACTCTCATTTCAATCTGTATCATCCGGTTTTATTGATGATTATTTTTCACTCACTCAAAACGATGTAACAACATTCGATAATTACTTTTTAAAACAAATTGAAACATGGCGGCATCGTTTGGCAACAGATGTAATTCAGAATAATACTGGTTTTAATGAAGAGGATATAAATTTTCTCATTCAACGGTTGCTTAACAGGATTGTTTTCCTTCGTATTTGCGAAGACCGGGAGATTGAAAAATATGAAACACTTAAGGCCATCAGAAACTATGATCAACTGAAAGCCTTATTTGTAAAATCGGATAAAAAATACAACTCAGGGCTGTTTGATTTTATAGAAGACAATTTTTCCCTAAACATTAATCTGAAATCTGAAATTCTGATTGAGATATTCAATGAATTATACTATCCTGAAAGTCCCTATGACTTTTCAGTTGTTGACCCTACAATACTGAGCCAGATTTATGAGAGATACCTGGGGAGCAAAATTGCAATCATAAACTTGACTCAAATCTCAATTGTAGAAGAGCCGGAAGTTGCTGTATCAAGTGGTGTAGTGCCTACTCCCAAGTTGGTCGTTGAGAATATTGTAAAGGAAACGCTTACTTCGGTCTTTGCTGGTAAGTCATTGAAAGAAATTCAGCTACTAAGGATAGCTGACATCTGCTGTGGTTCGGGCACATTTGCCATTTCCATTTATGATTACCTGTTAGAACAAATTACACTTGCTTTTATTGCGGAAGGCATTATGGATGATGAATTAATTTATCAATCATTTAATGGTTCATATATTCTTACGCTGAAATCCAAGCAAGCATTTCTTGTTGGTAATATCTACGGGGTTGATATAAACCCCTATGCAGTAGAAGTAACCAAGTTCAGTTTGCTTTTAAAGCTGCTTGAAAATGAAAACGCCGCTTCAGTAGACAACTATCTGGCAAAATATAAGCAAAAGGTTTTACCAAGCCTTGATGATAACATTAAAACAGGGAATTCATTAGTTGATGAAAAGTATTTTGAATTTAATCCGGATTCAATTGACGATGATACATTGCTCTATAAAGTAAAACCCTTCAATTGGAAAGATGAATTTCCATTTCTTCAACAAACCAAAGGTTTTGATGCCATCGTAGGTAATCCCCCTTATGTCCGCATTCAGAACATGGTTAAATACCAGGCAGAGGAAATTAAATATTATCAAAGTTCAATTTCAGGCTTTACAGTCGCAGAAACAGACACATTTGATAAATACTATTTGTTTATTCAGAGGGCCATCAACCTGCTAAACCCCAACGGTGTTTTAGGCTACATTGTTCCGAACAAATTCTTTATTGCAAAAGGTGGTAAAGCACTCCGGGAATTTATTAGTACTCATAGCTCACTTTATAAAATTATTCACTTCGGAGTAACACAGGTTTTCCCAAACAGAAGCACCTACACAGCCATTTTGATTTTAAATAAAAAATCGAGAGAGCAATTCAATTTTAAACGAATTAAAAAACTATCAACAGAATTTATTGCTGGCGCAATAAACTATGTTGAATATGTTAATGCAGCATATACTGATCAACCCTGGATATTTGTTTCAAAAGAATCAGAAGTAATTTTTGATAAAGTAAAGGCTGCTGATACTGTACCATTACATAGCATTGCTGAAATTCCGGTCGGTTTGCAAACCAGTGCTGATAAGATTTACATTATACAACCGCATACCGAGACTGATACTACATTTAAATTTAAAAAAGGTGAAGTTGATTATGAAATAGAAAAGGCAATTTGTAAACCCTGTTTATATGACCTTTCTTTTAATTTATTCGATTCCGTAACACCCAATGCACAAATAATTTTTCCTTACACTATTACAGATGATAAAGCAGAAATATTTCCAGAAGATTACTTTGAAGCAAACTATTCTTTAACATGGGCATATCTGAATAATTTCCAGGACGCACTTTCAAAAAGAAGCATCAATGGTTCTAAACAACCAAAATGGTATCAATACGGCAGGTCGCAAAGCCTCACAAAATTCCATGATACACCTAAATTAATTTGGCCTGTTTTATCTACTAAAGCAAGCTATATTTATGATGTAGATAACCTGCAATTTACCGGAGGTGGTAATGGTCCTTATTATTCTTTGATAAGTAACTCTGAGTATTCCCCTCTTTATCTTTTAGGCATCCTGTCACATCCGTTGTTTGAGGCAATGGTCAAAGCCGGGGCAAGTGAGTTCAGGGGTGCATATTATTCACATGGCAAGCAATTCATAGAAAACCTCCCTATTAAGCACATAAATTTTACTGATAAAGCCCAAGTTAAACAACACAACGAGATTGTAAAAACGGTGGAGCAGCTTATTACCGCAAAACAGGGTTATAATCAGGTGTATCTTGGTGCCAGGAAAAGAGTTTTTGAAAGAAAAATTGATTTTCTTTTTAATAAACTCATAACTCTTATTAATAAGTTGTACGGAATTAGTACTGAAGAAATGGAGATTGTTTTAAATGATGAAATGTTTTTAACTGATTTAAACGAAGATTGAAAATGCAACCAACTACTGTAGAAAAAATTGATTCAAAAAAACTAAGAGGCGGTTATTACACCCCTCAGCCAATTGCAGATTTTATTTGCAGGTGGGCAATTACTAAACCAACTCAGCGGGTTTTGGAGCCAAGCTGCGGTGATGGAAATTTTATTGAATCTGCTATAAAGCGATTCTTAGAATTGGGGGTGCCTCAAAACAAACTTTTTGGCTTACTTAAAGGTATTGAACTTGTGAAAAGAGAAGCTGAGGAATCAAAACGCCGGGCTGCCAATTATGGCCTCAACTCAACAACTATTATCAACTCGGATTTTTTCAACTACATATCAAACGCAAATGGTGACGGTCATTATGATGTAGTGATTGGCAACCCGCCTTTTATTCGTTATCAAAATTTTCCGGAAGAACACAGGAAGAAAGCATTTGAAATGATGGAAGCAATGGGTTTAACCCCCAATAAGCTTACTAATATATGGGTTCCCTTTCTTGTTTTATCTGCAAACTCCCTCAACCGCTATGGTAAGTTAGGTATGGTAATTCCGGCTGAGTTATTTCAGGTTAAATATGCTGCTGAAACAAGGATATTCCTTTCAAAATTCTTTTCGAGAATTACAATAGTAACATTTAAGAAACTGGTATTTGCAGATATACAACAGGAAGTCGTTTTACTTCTTTGCGAAAAAGATGTTTCTGCCAACCCGGGAATAAGAGTAGTAGAGTTAAGCTCTTTAGAAGAACTTGAAAAATTGAATGTTTCTATTATTCAAAAGTCAGCGGTAAAATCATTGGAACACAATTCAGAAAAGTGGACTAAATATTTTTTAGAAGAACAAGAAATACAGCTGCTTAGAAAAATAAAAACGGATAAACGGATTAAACTTAGCAGCGACATAATGGATGTAGATGTTGGAATTGTAACTGGACGTAACGAATTTTTTATGATTAATGAAGAAACTGCTGCTAAATGGAAGATAAAACCATACACCCAAAAAGTAGTAGGTAGATCAAATCATTTTAAGGGCATAGTTTTTAAAGATGAGGATTTTAATACAAATGCTGAGGCAAGTATTGAAGGATATTTATTTTTACCCCCAGCCAAAGATTTCGATGCCTTGCCTAAAGCCTGTAGAGAGTATATAAAATTCGGTGAAGAACAGGATTTTCATACCGGCTATAAATGCAGAATCCGTAAACATTGGTATATAACACCTTCGCTTTGGACACCCGATGCTTTTGTTTTAAGACAGGTCGGCGATTATCCCAAAGTGATAATAAACAAAACAGAGGCATGTTCAACAGATACAATTCATAGGGTTCGCTTCAAAAGAAAAGTTAAGCCAGAATTACTTGCATTGTCTTTTTTGAACTCATTGACTTTTGCGTTTTCAGAAATTACTGGCAGAAGTTATGGAGGTGGGGTTCTTACTTTTGAGCCAACTGAAATTGAAGAATTGCCATTGCCGTTACTTGAAAACTCAACTATTGATTTCAAAAAAATAGATAACCTTATTCGTCAGAGAAGAATTGAAGAAGTATTGGATATTGTTGACGAAGAATTATTGATTAAGCAATTAAAATTTAAAAAAACCGAAGTTCAGATGCTAAGAGGTATTTGGAAGAAGTTAGGAGGCAGAAGATCTGGTAGGAAAAATGGTTAAAGTCTATGGAGCAAAACCTTATTCTCAACATCATCCCTTTTACCCCGGCATCCGGTAAAAAAACCTTTGCTTTTTACAGGGAAAGGAAAGATGATTATTACCCAATCTTTAAAGGCGATTTGGAGGGTCTTTTAGATGATAAGTTACCGGCATTGGAATTGTTGGAACTGGAAAAGCTCTATACCGATTTTCAACCAGCAAAAGAAGGCGCAATAGTTTTGGAAATTGATCTATCCAAATCTCACCGGTTTGCCAGTCACTATTACCGCCATCTTATAAGAGAGTATTTTACAGGCATTGCTGATATAATGCACCAGAATTTTACCAGCGAAACAGAAGTATGGTTTCACAACAAAGAAAAAAGCACTGCCAAATACAACGTATATAACCAGTTTACTTTAAAAGTACAGCACGGCAGGGTTACCACCGGCCCGGAATTGGTACTGTCTTATGACGGCACTACAAAAGTATTTGCCAAACCGGTATCAGAAATTTACAATTTCAATACCAACCTGTACAACTGGATAGTGTGCAACGGCGTATTGTACAAATGGAAATACAGGCCACAGTCTGTTATCAATATACCTGAAAAAAACTTCCCGGTATTAAGCAATGAAATAAAGCCACAATTGGATATAGCTCATGACGTGCCAAATCTCACTAACCGCTATCCAAGATACCTGAATACATTGCAAGACTTTTATAACCAGTACCTGGCTGTTGAGGCTTTCAAAAAAATCATTCCGATAAATAACGAAGGTTTTTATCAACCCAAAGCAGAGCAGTGCAGAATTATCAATTCATCATCCAACGATTTAATGTATGCCGGTGGCAAAACGGGTAAAGAGCCAAAAAAAGATTTTAAATACAAAGGCCCTTACCAGTTGCCCACCAAACCCAGCAACTTCAAATTCTTTTTTATTTACCAGGCATCCGATAAAGCAGGTGCAGTAACGGAGTTGTTTAAGTATTTAAACAGTGGTTATAAAGATGACAGGTTCCCGTTTCCAAAAATGCAGGACTATATTAAAGTTCCCTTTGAATTAGATATTACAAAGAACATAGAATTTGACAGTGTAGAAAATGCAGTAACAACCGTACGCAATGCAGTTAAAAATGCTGACTGGCAGCCAGATACCCGTTACCTGGCATTGTTTGTAAATCCTGTACCAAAATTAGAGAAGGATGAAGAACGGAAAAATATTTATTACAAGATCAAAGAAATACTGTTGTACGAAGATGTGCTTTCGCAGGTAATAAAAAGCGAACACCTGTATAAAAACGGCAAAGCAAATTCTTTCTTCAATACTTTTTTACCGCATATAGAAATTGCCATGTTGGCAAAGCTGGGCGGTGTACCCTGGCGGCTAAACAGGCCAACCAATAATGAATTGATTGTTGGAGTAGGCGCATTCTATTCGGTTACCCGAAAAACAAGGTTTGTGGGTTCAGCCTTTTGTTTTAACAACGAGGGCATGTTTAAAGGCTTTGATTGTTTCAAAGGCGATGATACAATAAGTTTGGCTGGCTCCATAAGAGAAGCAGTTGCAAAATTTATTGCAGTTAATTACACCGCTTCAAGGCTTATTATCCACTTCTATAAAGACATCGGTAAAAAAGAACTGCAGCCCATTATGCAAACCCTGCACACATTGGGCTTAAACATTCCGGTAATTGTGGTTACCATCAACAAAACCGAAAGCAAGGAGTTATTAGGATTTGATACCGCAGATTCAGATAATTTAATGCCATACAGTGGCACTATTGTAAAAGTTGGCTGGACAGAATATCTTTTATTCAATAACACCCGGTATGACAGCACATCAAAACCGGCACAAAAAGAATATCATTTTCCCGTAAAGATTGCATTGTCCTGTACGGTTGATGGTATGTTGGAGGATATGAATTTAGTAGAACAGTTGATAGACCAGGTTTACCAGTTTTCAAGAATGTACTGGAAAAGCACTAACCAGCAGAGTTTACCGGTTACCATCAAATACCCCGAAATGGTGGCAGAGATTTATCCGCATTTTGAGCATGACCGGCTACCGGATTTTGGAAAGGAGAACTTGTGGTTTTTGTAAAAGCAATAAAGAAGAAAGTAACAAGAATATTGATGAAAGGAAACAATCTATTTACAGCATTTTTTAACAGTGAGAAGTCGGGTGGACTTACACTGATTGGCTGCACCATTGTTTCATTGATACTTACGAATATGGGTTTTGATGAAAGCTACCATCATTTTTGGCAAACACAATTTGCAGGGCATAGTATTGAATATTGGATTAATGACGGGCTAATGACCATTTTCTTTTTACTGATTGGTTTGGAATTAGAACGGGAAATTTACAAAGGCGAACTTTCTAATATTAAAGATGCTCTATTACCCATATTCGGCGCATTGGGCGGAATGATTGTACCGGCAGGATTATTTTTACTATTAAATTTTGGAACATCAACACAATCAGGGGCAGGTATTTCTATGGCTACAGATATTGCTTTTGCTTTAGCCATTTTATCATTATTAGGAAACCGTGTACCCACATCATTAAAAGTGTTCTTAACAGCTTTAGCAGTAATTGATGATTTGGGAGCAATATTGGTGATAGCTATTTTTTATACCAAAACCTTACTTTGGACAAATCTCTTTATTGCCTTAGGTATTTTTGCAGCACTACTTGTAATGAACAGGCTTAAAGTACGGAACCTAATTCCTTACTTAATTGGTGGCGTTGCGATGTGGTATTTTATGCTTAATTCAGGTGTTCACGCCACAATTACAGGTGTTCTATTGGCTTTCGCTGTACCATTTGGTAACGGGGATGAAAAATCAACCTCCTACATTTTGCAACACTTCCTGCATAAGCCTGTTGCATTTATTATTTTGCCCGTTTTCGCATTGGCAAACACTGCTATTGTTTTAAATTCCAACATTGGCGAAATCTTAATGCAGCACTATAGTTTAGGCATTGCATTAGGCTTAGTAATAGGTAAACCTTTAGGCATATTCCTTTTTAGCTTTTTCGCCGTTACATTCGGCATTTGTAAGCTCCCGGATGATATAAATTGGAAATCAATAATTGGTGTTGGTTTTTTAGGTGGCATAGGTTTCACAATGTCTATATTTATTACACTACTTGCATTTGATAATGAAACTATTATCAATAATGCAAAATTCGTAATCCTCATTTCTTCATTAGTAGCAGGATTAATTGGATTTATTGGTTTGAAAGCAACATTGAAAACAGTAATAACCGAAAGCGATTAAAATGTTAATTTAAAAAGCTTTGAAACACTCCCCGAAATGGTGGCCGAAATATTTCCTTATTTCAAATATAACAAACTGCCGGATTTTGGAAAGGAAACCCCTTTGGTTTTTATAGTACAAAGTGCAGCCTGACTATTATAATCAGTCATTGCCACCCCTAAGCCTCCGACTTTTTTTGAGTTTTTTGTATTCTTTAACAATATTTATAAATAAATATTTGGCAGACCCCCCTACTTGTAATCCA
>JAYURR010000165.1:0-3590 GCA_043756605.1 Chitinophagaceae bacterium | reverse complement strand
CCGGGTTGGATAATTTAAGATTTCGCCTTCGACAGGCTCAGCCTGACAGCTTTTTTTATTCAATAAGAGATTAAGAAAGATACCTTTCTTCCATTACTTTTTTGTGGTGATAAAAATGGCCGAGTGTGGTAAACCCAAGGCTTACAACAGTTACAGGATTATTACTGGCTATGCCAGCTGCTTCAAATGCCTCATCCGTAAAACTACCGTATAAGAATTGGGTTGACTGGCGAACAACTAAAAACTCATCTACCAGCGTTTGCCAGCTTCTGCTGTTTGCGTTTGAATTGGCAGCATAACTGTCTTCATCAAAGCCGGGCAGCGGGGCAGTTTCTTTACGGGCAATGGCCAGTGCACGGTAATTGAATATCCGTTCGGTATCAGTTACGTGTTGCAGCAATTCTTTTAATGTCCATTTGCCGGGTGCATAGGCGTAGGTAGATTTTTCTTCTGTTATTGCGTTTAAAAAATCTTTTATTATTGGCAACTGGTTGCTGAATGCTGTTGCAAGGTCTTCTTCGGGCACCTGGTCAACATATCTTTTAAAATAGGGGAAGTAAGTTTCGGGTGTTGGTTTTGTTGGCATGGCTGATTAGTTTTTGAGGATTAAAAATACAGGAAAATGGGATTGGAAATGTAATGAAGAATGATAAGTGGTTTGTGTTAATGGTATAAGATTGGCGAAAGGAGGGAAGATTAGATTTTTTGAAAGGTTGGCAACCCTGTGCAACAGTGTTAGAAGATTGGTAACCCGATATAGCACAATTAAAGCTCCACATTGGTATGCAGATGAAAGGATTGATTCTTCTTTTCTTTTATTAAAAGAAAAGAAGAACAGAACAAGTTCGCAACGATGATGCCATGAAAATATAAAGCTGGTACCAAAAAAAACTTCCAAAGCATAAATGCTTTGGAAGTTTACCAATGAGTTAATGATTTTTATTTTATCCTTTCTTAGGTTTAGTCATCGTTGGCTTTGGCAGGTTTTCGGTTTTGTTTTCACCTGTTAATGTCGCTGCCAGCTTTACTGCTTCGTAGGCATTTACAATGCCGCCGGTTCTGCTGAGTTCGCTCATCGAAACTTTTTCATCATCGCTACCAGGCTTGTTTACTTTTTCTTTTGGCTGCTGTGCCGATTTTTCAATTACATATTTTAACTGCTTTGCGGTAAGGGTAGGGAAGTACTCCAGCGTTAAAGCTGCAATGCCGGCTACCAACGGGCCGGCCATACTGGTGCCGCTTAAGTTGCCGTAATTATTACCGCCGGGCAGGGTTGAATAAATTTTTGCACCAGGCGAAAATACATCCACTTCTTTTTTACCGTAATTGCTGAAACCTGCTACCTGACTGCCTGATAGCGGATCGGCACTGGCGCCAACTGTAATGACGTTACCTGCCCTGCCGCCATTCATATAATTTGGGTTGGGGAAATTATCTGCACTATCTATATTTTTTGCATCGTTGCCTGCAGCATGCACCAACAATACATTTTTACTTTCGGCGTAGGCAAAGGCTTCATCAACCCACTGCTTTTGCGGCGAGTAACTTTTACCAAAACTCATGCTGATGATTTGTGCGCCGTTATCAACCGCATAACGAATAGCGAGTGCAATGTCTTTATCATGCTCATCGCCATCGGCGAGCATACGTAATACCATTATGCGTACATTATCGGCAATGCCGTCCATGCCTTTGCCATTATTGCGTGCTGCACCAATAATGCCTGCACAGTGTGTACCATGCATAGAATATTCGGCCATGATATCGCTGTTGCCATATTTGTAGTCGCTGAAATTATTTTCATCGTCGCCAACAATATCTTTGCGGTATGTTTTTGGTGCACTAACTTTTGCCTGCGCCTTTCTTTGCTCGCCTTCTACATACTCAATATACTCCAGCAGGCCGCCAATAAATTCTTTGTCAGACTGGTCCATCATATTGTTGCTTCTCATCATACCCAGTATCTCATTTTTTGCCCTGCGCTCGGCAAAAGATTTTGTTATGTACAGGTCGAGTTCCCTGCCGGTAAAAGTATCACGGTTCATTGCTTTTTTAAGAATACTGTCGCTTATCAACAGTGAAGTGTGCAGGGCTTTTAAAGCAGGAACATCTACATCATTAAATCCATCTTCTTTGCTGTCAGTGCCTTTAATTTCTGCTTTGGCTTTTATAAACATTTCGTACTCGTACAAATCAGCCTTGCTTAGTTTTGATTTGTCTACTTCTTTGTTATCCCATTTGTCTTTTAAGCCATAATACACACGGCCACGTTCATCGCTGTCAACTTTTACATTGCGGCCATCTTTGCCACCTAAAAAATTCCAGCCATGTACATCATCAATGTAGCCGTTGCCATCATCGTCTTTACCATTGGCGGGTATTTCTTTGGGATTGTTCCAAAGTACCGGTTTCAGATCTTCATGCAGCGTATCAATGCCGGTATCAATTACCGCAACTACAACAGTTTTACTTTTAAGATTTTTACTTTTTAAAAATTCGTAGGCTTTATTTGCACTAACACCGCTGTAGCCATCAGCTTGTTTATCCATCAAGTGCCAGCTGTTGGGTATTACACTGGTTTGCGCCAAAGCCGAAATGCCTGTAATTAGTAAGGCAAGAAAAATTTTGGAAAACTTGATCATATCTGCATTATTTGTTTGAAGTAAAATTAAATGGTATGCAGGTAACAGCAATACCGTTTGTATTTATTTGCAAAATTTTACAAGTTAAATTTTTAGTGTGATTTATGTTAAAAGTCTTCTCAAAGTCGTTTCGAAAAGTTCAGACTAACAGCTTTTATATGCTTATTTCATTCTGCGCTGATTAAAAATTTAGGGAAACATTACAAGTTAAATTTAATACCCTGTGCCAGCGGTAATTTATCGGTGTAGTTAATGGTATTGGTTTGCCGGCGCATGTACACTTTCCAGGCATCGCTGCCGCTTTCACGTCCGCCACCGGTTTCTTTTTCGCCGCCAAAGGCGCCGCCAATCTCTGCTCCGGATGTACCAATGTTAACATTGGCAATACCACAATCACTACCAGCCTGCGATAAAAACTGCTCGGCCTGGCGCATGTTGTTGGTCATGATGGCCGATGATAAACCTTGCGGCACACCGTTTTGCAGGGCAATGGCTTCATCAAGTGTTTTGTATTTCATGATGTATAAAATAGGGGCAAAGGTTTCGTGTTGCACAATGGCAAAACTGTTTTTTGCTTCGGCAATGCATGGCTTTACATAACAGCCGCTTTCAAATGCTTTGCCTTTTAATACACCGCCATCTACAATAAATTTACCGCCTTCTTCTTTGCATTTTTCAATCGAGTCGAGGTACATTTTTACTGCATCTTTATCAATAAGCGGCCCCACATGATTTTTTTCATTTAGGGGATCGCCAATTTTTAGCTGGCCGTAAGCATGCACCAGTTTATCTTTAAACTTATTGTAAATTTTTTCGTGGATGATGAGCCTGCGGGTAGAAGTGCAACGCTGGCCTGCAGTACCTACGGCGCCAAAAGCAGCACCGATTAATGCCATATCCAGATCTGCATTTTCGGTAATGATGATGGCATTGTTGCCACCGAGTTCC
>JAYURR010000164.1:0-32932 GCA_043756605.1 Chitinophagaceae bacterium | reverse complement strand
GCTTTAGCGGCGAAGAAGCCTGTACACTGGCACGCTTTGCAGGCCTAAGTAATAAGCTGAATAGTTTTGGTATTTATGGTTACCTGCCGCAGCAGGATGATAAAGAACTAACCGCAAAACAAATATCACAAATGCTTTGGTATTTTATTGATGGCAAAAGCCGCAGCAAACAGGAAGCGGCTATTGAAGACCGGGATTATTTTAACGAATACCACAGCAGCTTTACAGAAGTGGAATCTGTTTTTCTGCAAAGCAAAAAAACCGGCCGCTGGTGGATGCAGTTACCCAACAAAAAATTTATACCCTGCAGTTATAACGATTATGTAATGGCCAGCCGCAATGAAATACCGGAACGATGGTTGAGAGCACAGGAGAGAGATTAAGGCAAATGTGCTAATTTGCTGATTGGCTAATTTGCTAATGAAAAAATATTGCGATGAAAATTCGACATCTATTATTCCTTGTTCCTTGTTCTATATTCATGCTTGCTTCCTGCTCTGTATCCAAACAAATAAGCAAACAGGCTACTACTATTTTATTAAACGATACCGCCATTAGCACC
Organism: Chitinophagaceae bacterium; assembly: GCA_043756605.1. GTDB lineage: Bacteria > Bacteroidota > Bacteroidia > Chitinophagales > Chitinophagaceae > Ferruginibacter. The sequence goes on along the minus strand of JAYURR010000164.1, from coordinate 32,370 downwards.
GGCCATATCGGCATCAGCATTTACGAACCCGCAACAAACAAATACTGGTATAATTATAATGCCGATAAATATTTTATACCCGCCAGCAATACCAAACTTTTTACGCTGTATGCCGGTATAAAATATCTGGGCGATAGTTTAACAACCCTGGCTTACCAAAATTTTAGTGATACTGCTATTAATGTTTCGGGTGCAGGCGACCCAACATTTATGCATGCTGATTTTAAAAAACAACCTGCGTTGGATTTTCTCAAGGCACAAAAAAAAACAATTTACTTATCAGGAAATTATGATGGAAAAGCTTTGGGTTATGGATGGGCCTGGGATGATTACAATGAAGATTATATGGTTGAGAGAAATGCTTTTCCCATTTATGGAAATACAATTTCTATATTTCTTAACGGATATAAAAAAGGAAATAACTTTTTAGCCCCCGATTGGAAAATAATTCCCAAATATTTTGAATCGCTGTTACCTGACTCCGGTTTGCTGGAAGCAAAATTCAGAGTAGATACTGTTTTGAAAAGGATTGATTCTACCAGAGCGCAATTCGTAACTAAAAGCTTTACAATTCAGCGAAACCGAACCAGTAATACTTTTACTTTACAACCTGCAAATTCAATTTTCAAAAATCAAATAATTCCTGTTTATACAGATGGCGTTAAAAACACCGTTGCAGCATTAAAAAATGATTTTGAATTAAATATTAAAGAAGGAAGCCTATCTGATAATAGTTTATACCCCGGCACTCCCGCCAAACTGCGTTGGCATAAAATAAAATCTCAACCTGCCGATTCGCTCTTTAAACCCATGATGCACCGCAGCGATAATTTTTTTGCGGAGCAAATTTTGTTAATGGTGAGTAACGAATATCTGGGCAGCATGAGTACTGAAAAAATTATCGAAACTTTACTTACTTCCGATTTAAAAGATGTGCCTCAAAAGCCCAAATGGGTTGATGGCTGCGGGCTTAGCCGCTATAATTTATTTACACCGCTATCTTTTATTTACATTCTTAATAAAACAAAAAATGAGTTTGGCTGGGAGCGTATTAAAAATATTTTACCTACCGGCGGCACCGGTACCTTATCATCTTACTATAAAAAAGACAGCAGTTTTATTTACGCCAAAACAGGCACCCTCAGCAATAATTGTGCTTTAAGCGGTTACCTCATCACCAAAAAAGGTAAGCTCCTTATTTTCTCCATCTTAGCCAATAACTATATTACTGGCGCCAGGCCTGTACGCAGCGCTGTAGAAAAATTTCTGCTTGACATCAGAGAAAAATATTAATTTTTTCCGTTGCAGGCAACAAAATCAAAAACGGCAGTATCTACCATAAGCTTTTAACTCTGTTTATCCTTTAACCAACAAAAACTTTTCTGTATGAAAAAGATTTTTACGCTGTTGTGGCTAACCATTGCCGCCTTTACATTTAAGGCATCAGCACAAACCACCCCAAATTGTAATGCCGAATTTGCTGTTCAGTATCTTTCTAATTACACGGTAAAATTCAATCCTGTAATTACCACCGACTCTCCGTGGGTACATCACTACTGGAGTTTTGGCGACGGTGCTCCAGGAAGCCAGTTAATTTCGCCAACGCATACTTATTCATTGCCCGGAAGTTACTCAGTAGTACATACTGTTTTAAGAACAACGCCAAATAATGTTCCGGTATGTACCCAGGTGTTTACTAAAATTGTAACCATTACTGAGCCCTGTAATCTGGTAGCTAACTTTAGCTGGAGTACAACAGCATCCAATCCTTTAACGATTTCATTTCAAAATTTATCGGTACCGCTTGCGGCAACCGATTCTGTAACCTGGATTTTTGGAGACAACAGTGCCAATGCATATACCGTAAATGCGGTGCATACTTATGCCAACGCAGGCACCTACAATGTTTGTTTAATTGTAAAGAAAAACAACAACAATACAACTACTCCCTGCATAAAATATATTTGTAAAACTATAGTAGTTACTGCGCCATGTAATATAGTGCCCAATTTTACCTGGGCAGCTACACCAACCAATCCGTTAAGAATTGAATTTAATAATACCAGCACAAATACCGCTGCTACTGATTCAATTAAATGGACATTTGGAGACGGTACTTCTTCTAACCAATTTAGCCCTGTACACATTTATACAGCACCTGGTACTTATAATGTTTGTTTAAGAATAATCAGATATTACGCAAACACTACAACAGCTTGCATCAGGGAAATTTGCAAAACAGTTGTTGTGCAGGCTCCTTGTACGCTGGTGGTAAATTTCACTTCGCAACCAGATTCTGCACATCCGTTACGCATCAAATTTACCAATACAAGTACACCAATCAGCTTAACTGATTCTGTAAGATGGACATTTGGTGATGGCACTTCGGTAAGCGGTTTACAAAGCAATCCAAACGTTGCCAACCCAACTCATATTTATGCAAATGCTGGCACTTATACTGTTTGTTTAAGAGTAAAGAAAAATGGCAATGTTGGTAGCACCATACAATGTGTAAAAGAATTCTGCAGAACAATTACAGTGTATGAACCTTGTACTCTGTTGGTCAATTTCACTTCGCTGGCCGATTTAAACAATCCATTACGGGTTAAGTTTACAAACACAAGTGTACCATCCAACCCAACCGATTCTCTGCGCTGGAGTTTTGGAGATGGTACCTCATTAAATGGTTTACAAAGTGACCCAAATGTTGCCAATCCAATACATATTTACGCCCATGCCGGAAACTACAATGTTTGTTTAATTGTAATTAAACGCAATACGCTGAGCAATGTTTCTTGTGTTAGATATAGTTGCAGAAATATTGTAGTGCATGAGCCTTGTACGCTGGTGGTAAATTTCACTTCGCAACCAGACCCCCAATCATCCATTGCGAATCAAATTCACCAACACCAGTACACCCATCAGTGCAACAGATTCTGTAAGGTGGACCTTTGGTGATGGCTCATCAGTAAGCGGTTTACAAAGCAATCCCAATGTGGCCAACCCAACACATATTTATGCAAATGCCGGTAATTACATTGTTTGTTTAAGGGTGAAGAAAAACAGCAATGCCAATACACCGGTTAATTGTGTAAGAGAAAAATGTGCAACTATTATAGTAACTGCTCCATGTAATTTTGTTGTAAACTTTAGCTGGAGGTTAGATTCTATCAATAGCAGAAAAGTTTATTTTACCAACCTTACAACACCTCCAACAGCAACTGCTATTGCTGTATGGAATTTTGGAGATGGCTTTACTGCCACATCCTGGAATGCCGTGCATGAATATGCACAGCCGGGCAGGTATATTGTTTGCCTGAAAGTTTACTTACCAAATTCAAACTGTGTTCAGGTAAGCTGCGATACTATTTTTATTCCGGTGCCGGTACCGCCATGTACACAGCTTTCAAAATATCATTACCAGGTTTTTCCAAACGATAATCAGCAATATAAATTTACACCGGATTACATAAACACCACATTTCAATATACCTGGACATTTGGTGATGGTACCGGCAGCCACGACCCAGTGGCTATACACCGCTACACACAGCCCGGCATATATGTTGCTTGCCTAACAGTATGGCGTGGGCCAGATTGTGCATCAACTACCTGTAAAGAAATAAGGGTGTTGCCACAGATCAATTGCGATACGGCACATGTATGGTACACATACCAGCGCAACCCCAATGTGCCAAACAAAATACAGTTTTTTGCCAATGCTACCTTGCCCATAATTGATCAGGTATGGACGATAACTAAACCCGGTACCACAACAGCACCTGTTATATTGCATGCAAATAATCCTGTTTATTTATTTCAGGATACCGGATACTTCAGAGTTTGTTTAAAAGCAACATTGCAGGGCGGCTGTGTGAAAGAGTATTGCAATTATATACGCATAGAGCAGGTTTCAAATGCATGTGAATTACAGGCATTTCCAAATCCTGCTAATGCAGTGGTTAACGTAAATGTATATTTAACTCAATCAGAAATAATACATGCTTATGTGTATAATAGTTTGAACGTTTTGATGCTGCAGCACAATCAACAGGGAGCTACAGGTAATAATTTAGTTACATTAAATATCAGCAGCCTTGCTTCCGGCCAATATACGATCAGATTAATCTATGGAAACAGAGTCTGCTACGCCAGATTTCAAAAACTGTAAGAATAGGGTTTTTTAAAGCAAAGGCCTGTAACAGAGATGTTGCAGGCATTTTTGTTTTTCACGCAGAGAGCGCTAAGGAGCAGAGAACTCAAAGTTCATTAATATCCTGCTACCTCTGCTTCGCAACTTTCTCTGCAGGAAACTGTATTTTTATCTCCCAAACAATTTGTCCAGTTCATCTTTTTTAAATTCAAGATAAGTAGGTTTGCCATTGGCAGTGCTATTGGGTACAGCACAATTAAAAAGTTCTTCAATCAAAACCTGCATTTCTTTTTCGGTTAAAAATGTGCCTGCTTTTATTGATTGCTGTAATGCAAGAGAGCGTAAAAGTTTTTCACGCTTGCTGTATTTTAAATCGTTGCTGAAATGTTTGTATTGCTCCAGCATTTTTTCGATGGCTGTTTTTTCATTGCCGTTGTTTACATTGGCCGGTGTGCCTTGTATCACAAAAGTATTGTTGCCAAAGGGTTCTAACTGATAACCCAGATGATTCATATCGGGTAAAAGTTCCTTTAGCAAAACTGCATCAGCGGCATGTAACTCAATAGTTGCCGGAAATAAACTTTGCTGCGTTGCAATCGCTTTACCTTCAACAGCCAAAGCAAAACGCTCGTACAAAATACGTTCATGTGCGTTTTGCTGGTGCACTAAATAATAACCTTTGTCTGTTTGAACAACGATAAAGCTATTATGCAGTTGAAATAGTTTGTCAGTTTGTGGTTTGTGGTTTGTGGTTATAAAAGCAGATGCTTCAACTTGTGGCTTAAAGTTATCGGGTTGTGGTTGATCTTTCTCATAAAAATCTCTCCAGTGCGTTAATTCACTTTTACTTTCTATAAAATGAGATTGATTTTTTTTTGAAAATGTATTGTAAAGAGAAGATGATGACGCAGATGATTTTTTTTCATCGGTAAATGGTTTGCTTACTGCATCCAGGCTTTGTATAGATGCATCCAGCTCAAAATCAAGCGTTGGCGAAATGCTGAATTGTGCCAGTGCATGCTTGATGGCGCTCTGCACAAATGCATACACAATCTTTTCATCCTCAAATTTTATTTCCTGTTTGGTTGGGTGTACATTAATATCCACCTGCGCCGGATCCAGATCAATAAACAAAGTGTACATCGGAAAACTGTCTTTGGCAATCATCTCATTAAAAGCATTCATCACCGCATGGTTCAGGTAAGCGCTTTTTATAAAACGATTATTCACAAAAAAGTATTGGTCGCCACGGGTTTTCTTGGCGGTTTCGGGTTTGCCCACAAAGCCATAAATATTCATATAGTCCGTCTGCTCCTGCACAGGCACCAGTTTTGCGGCATAGCTGTTTCCCAGTATCTGCACAATGCGTTGCTTCATGCTACCCTTCTCTAAATGAAAAACCTGTTGACCGTTGCTGGAAAAAGAAAAAAATATTTCCGGGAACGACATCGCCACCCTGATGAACTCATCCACAATATGCCTTAACTCTGCCGCATTACTTTTTAAAAAATTGCGGCGGGCAGGCACATTAAAAAAAAGATTTTTCATGGCAATGCTGGTTCCTGTTGGTACAGCAATAGGCTCTTGCTTTATAACCTGGCTGTTTTCAATTTCAATAAAAACACCGGTTTCATCTTCTTCCCTTTTCGATTTTAATTCAACCTGGGCAACGGCGGCAATACTAGCCAATGCTTCTCCTCTAAAGCCCATCGTCTTTATCTTAAACAGATCTTCAATACTTTTTATTTTAGAGGTTGCATGCCGTTCAAAAGCCATTCTGGCATCGGTTTCGCTCATACCCTTACCATTATCAATTACCTGTATCAGTGCCTTACCTGCATCATTAATAACCAGGTTAATTTCTGTTGCGCCTGCATCTACGGCATTTTCCAGCAATTCTTTTACAGCACTGGCTGGCCGTTGAATAACTTCGCCGGCTGCAATCTGGTTGGCAATGTTATCGGGTAATAATTGAATAATATCGGGCAAAGGAATTCTTTTAATCTGATGATAAAATTTTGGGGCTATATTTTTATAAAGAAAAGGCTAATCCCAAATATCTGAAAGGTTTACTTCGGCAATACAATCATCCTGTAAATTAAAAGTATAAGCTTCCGGATTTATTGAAACCGGTTCATATTTATCATTAAGGAGTTGATAGATTTCCAGTTTTTTAAACTGCGGATCAGCAATCAAATAATATTTTACTTTTTGTGATTGGTATATTTCCAATTTAAGTCCACGGTCTTTGGCAGCAGTTGCCGGGGATAAAACCTCAACAATTAATACCGGTGGAAAATCCAGAAATTTTTTTTCAATTTTATCACAAACAATTAAAATATCAGGTTGTACAATTGTGTCTTCAGTAATTTTCCAGTCGAGTGGAAGGTACAATTTACATTTTTTACTTCCTGCTTTTAAAGCTGATTCAAATTCAAATACTAAAGTACTGTTTACCCTTTGATGTGCAGGAATTGGTGCCGGACTCATAGCATAAGGGATACCCTCAATCAATTCCCACTTACCTTCCCATTGGCAATAATCCTCGTAGGTATAGTATGGCCTGTATTTTTCTGCAATTGTCATATTGTAAAGTTAAAAAAATTTTACAAGTTGACACTATTTAAAATGGCTGTTATTTATCATTATTAAGTATTTTTATAGCTATGAAAAAACTATTTATTATAATTATCCTTTTGTGTACAATATGCAAATTTTCGTTTGCACAAAAGCCAACAGCAGCAAGTAATTGGGTAGATAGTGTTTTTAAAACTCTAACACCTGATGAACAAATTGCCCAACTGATGGTAGTGCGTTTATCAACCATCAATGCAAACAAAAGTGTAACTTTTTACGATAGCCTGGTAACAGAATTAATTAGAAAATATAATATTGGAAGTATTTGCGTTTTTCAGGGAAGCCCTGTTAAGCAGGCAAATATTTTAAACCGCCTGCAAGCTTTGGCCAAAACGCCGCTGTTAGTTACAATAGATGCGGAGTGGGGCGTTGGTATGCGTATGACTGACAGTGTGCTCCCCTTACCCAAACAAATGATGTTGGGTGCCGTGCAGGATTCAAGCATTGCCTATCAGTACGGAAGAATTGTTGCTGAGCAATGTAAACGCATTGGTATTCAGGTAAATTTTGCTCCTGTGGTTGATGTAAATAATAATCCCAACAACCCTGTAATTAACGACCGTAGTTTTGGAGAAGATAAATACAAAGTTGCTGCATTTGGTATTCAATACATGAAAGGTATGCAGAACAATGGTGTGATGGCTTGTGCCAAACATTTTCCCGGGCATGGTGATGTAGCTGTTGATTCTCATTACGATCTTCCGGTTATCAATAAAACCAGGCCGCAACTGGAATCTTTGGAATTATTTCCCTTCCGTGAAATTTTTAAAGCCGGCGTGGGCAGTGTTATGATTGCTCATTTATATATCCCTTCTATAGATACAAGTGCCAACAGGGCCACATCACTTTCAAAAAACAATGTAACCGATCTGTTAAGAAACCAGTTGGGTTACCAGGGACTCAGTTTTACCGATGCACTCGAAATGCAAGGTGTAAGAAAATTTTTTCCGGATGGAACAGCTTCGGTAGAATCGATTATTGCCGGTAACGATATGCTTTGTTTGCCTGGCGATGTTCCTTTGGCCATCACAAAAATAAAAGAAGCTATTACTGCCGGAAAAATAAGCTGGGCCGATATTGAAATGCATTGCAGAAAAGTGTTAAAGGCAAAATACGATTATGGGCTTGCTGCTTTAAAACCCATCAATACCAATAACCTTACCAGCGATTTAAACAGGGATGTAAGCAGTATGCGTAAACTGATTGCTGAAAACGCATTGACCGTTTTGAAAAAAACAGATGCTGTATTTTTTCCTTTGCCTGCAAAAAAAGATTTGGTTAAAAAAGAGATGGTGTATGTAAGTATTGGCACAAACAGCGATAATGCTTTTGCAAGCCGCATGCGTACCGATTATAATGCAGATGTGATTTGGTTTGATTATAAAAAAGATGCTACAGATATTGCAACGATTGTAGCTAAAGCAAAAAAGAATTATAAACATGTGGTTATTGGTGTGCATGGTTACAACCGATCGCCTGCCAATAATTTTGGCATAAGCAAAAATGCCATTGAACTGGTAAAACAGTTGCAACAAAAAACAAAAGCAATCACTTTTATTTTTGGAAATGTGTATGCTGTAAAGAATTGGTGTGATGCAAAAAACCTGGTGGCCTGTTATGAAGATGACAGCATTATTCATAACACCGCTATCGACATGCTGCAAGGAAAAATTGCTGCCAAAGGGAAATTACCAGTTACCGTTTGCCCCCAGTTTAAATATGGAGCAGGTATAAATTTTAAAGCTGCAAATCCTCCAAAAGTTGAAAAGGGAATATTAGATGCCGCAAAGCTTACTGCCATTGATGCCATTGCCGAAGATGCCATTGCCAAAGCAGCTACACCAGGCGCTGTTGTGCTGGTAGCAAAAGATGGCAAAATCGTTTACCACAAAGCTTATGGTAATTATACGTATGATAAAACAGAGGCTGTTAATACCGAATCAATTTTTGATATGGCATCAGTTACAAAAATTTGTGCTACCAATATTTCGGTAATGCGTTTGTACGATGAAGGTAAACTCGATTTAAAAAAAAAGCTCGGTGACTACCTTACGTGGGTTAAAGGCAGTAACAAAGAGAATCTGACCATCGAAAATATTTTGCTGCACCAGGCGGGGCTGGTTGCATACATTCCTTTTTATAAAGAAACCATTGATTCTGCCGGTGTTCCCAAATCTCAATTTTACAATTCAGTAAAAAATGATTCATTCAGCATTCGTGTTGCAAAAAATTTGTACATGCGTACCGACTGGCGTGATACTTTATACAAACGCATTTTAGAAAGTCCGCTTGGCCAAAGCGGCAAATATGTTTACAGCGATAATGATTTTATTTTTTTAGGTAAGATTGTTGAAGCCATTACCGGATTGCCCTTAAATGATTATGTAGAAAAGGAATTTTACCGCCCCATGGGTTTAACCACTGCGGGTTTTAAACCGCTTGAGCAATATCCATTACAAAGAATTGTACCTACTGAAGAAGAAAAACAATTCCGCCTGCAATTATTGCGTGGCGATGTACACGATCCTGGTGCTGCCATGTTTGGCGGCGTATCGGGCCATGCAGGTTTGTTTAGCAATGCGTACGATCTGGCTATGATTATGCAGATGCTTTTAAACGGCGGCACCATCAATGGTAAAAGATATTTGCAGGTAGAAACTATTAATCTTTTTACAGCTTACCACAGTAACAACAGCAGGCGTGGTTATGGCTTTGATAAACCCGAAAAAGATAACCGCACCCGTCCCGATCCGTATCCAAGTTTATCAGCATCGTCGCAAACCTTTGGCCACACGGGTTATACAGGCACCTGTGTTTGGGCCGATCCCAAATACGATATGCTTTTTGTTTTTTTAAGCAATCGTGTTAATCCGCTTGGCGGCGAAAATACAAAACTGCTTAAAATGGCTGTGCGTACCAATATACAGGAGGCTGTTTACAGGGCTATGGGCCTTTAATTTTATTGAATTAATAAGCCCGCAGCCCAAAACAATGTGTTTTCTGTTTTAAAATATTTTGTTTTAAACTCCTGCAACTTTTGCAATGCCTCCAGTGTTTTATTTTCTCTGGCATTAATTAAAAACAAAGAACTTTCTCCCGCCATAAAACGAATTTCTTCTCCCCGTTGTAAAAGCTGGTAATTTTTATACGCCTTCTCCTGCAATGCAACCTGGCTTTTTACTGCAACTAATTCATTAAAATAACTTTGCACTTTATTTTGCACCAGTTGCCGTTTTTGTACTTGTTGCAATTGCGTTTCTGTTATTTTTAATTTTGCTTTTCGGTATTCACCTCTCCCCTGCGACAGGCGTAGCGGAATACCTAATGATAACCCATATTGAAAATTATTTTGAAACAAAGGGCCAGTGGTAGCAGTTTTTAAAACATCGTACCCTTTGCCCAATTGGTTATATCGGAAATTTACTGTGGGTAATAGTTCCTGAAATTTCAATTTTTTTTCAACTCCCAAAGCATTTAGTTTGTAATTATAGATCAGCAATTCCGGATGATTTTTTATTGCTGCAGTTATCAAATTATTCAATTCCGGAAGTGCTGCATTGGCAATATTTAATGTTTGTAAATCTGCAGCAGGAATAATATCTGCTGAAAGGCTGTATGGCTGGGTATCTGCTGTCCACAAAAAAACAGAAAGATCAAGCGTTGTATTCTGAAAACTAAGCCAGGCCTGATTTTTTTGCAATTCAAAACTTTGTAATTGTACCAGTGCTTCGGCAGTATCAATAGCGGGTCTTTCGCCCAGGCGATAAGCAGTCTTCACCATTTCAACTCTTTTTTCATTTACAATTACAGCATCGCTTACAATTTTATAAACCTGGTATTGTTGTACCCATTCCCAATAAGTTTTTGTTGCATCCAGCAGCAGGTTATTCAGTATATTTCTTTTTTCAACAGCCGAAGCTTCCCGGAATATTTTTGCTGTTTGCAACGCAGCCCGTCTTTTATCCATCAGCAGGTTTTTAGCAAGGGGTACACTTATTCCAAGATAACTGGTGCGGCCTTTTGTTTCTTCGGGGTCGGTACGGTTTCCGGAGAGATATTCCAATCCTGCAGTAACTTCTACACCAAACCAGGTTGGTATCAGCAGTTCGGGCCGGTTGTAATAATAATAGTTTGTACCATCGAAGGTTTTTTCTGCCGTTTCGTTTGCCAAAACAGGGTCAAACATGCCTCTGGCAATGGTAACATCGGCTTTGGCTTTTTCTATAAAAATATCAGCTTGCTTTGCAACCGGGTGATATTGTTTTACAATTTCCATCAACTGCTTAGCCAATAAAGTTTTTATAGAATCGCTTTGCCGTTTTGTTTCCTGCGCATGTGCAGGCACAAACAAAATCAGCAGCGCAAATGATATGATACAATTTATAATTTTCATTTTTTTTCTTTTGTTTTACTCTCTTCAGTTTTATAATAATCCGGCGGAAAGCCGTTGATATTGCGCCAAAGCTCAAACCATACAGCTACATTTTTTAATAACGTAATTCCCTGAGCACCTGCACCAATCTTTAATTCTTTTGGCCATGGTTTATCGGTCGTATCTTCCTGCACAATTACCCTGAATTTTCCATTGGTACTTACATTACTTTCTACTGCCACTATCTCGCCGCCAAATGTGCCAGACGAAGCTTTGGGCCAGCCACTAAAAACGACTGCTGGAAAACCATCAAATAAAAAACGTACTTTTTGTCCTGGCGCAATCAATGGTAAATCAAGCGGCTGCACATACATTTCCACTGCGTATTTAATTTTATCCGGAACAATTTCTGCAATCATCTCACCATCTTTTACATACTCGCCAATACCGGCTTTTTGCGCCTTTACAATTTGTCCGCTTTGCGATGCAAGAATATAATACATGCCATTGCGGATGCTGTAACTGGCATACTGATTTTCGAGTTTGGCAATATCTGCCTGGCCGCTTGCAATTTGAGTAAGCGATTGAAACTGATCGCCCTGCGCTTTGGTAACTTTTTCTACATTTTCCTGCTGCAGGGCACTCATTTCAATTCGGGTAATCGTCAAATCCTGTTTACTGTTAGCCAGTTTATTTTCGGCCATTATTTTTTTTGCCTGTGCATTTTGAAATTGCTGATTTCGTATTTCCAGTTGCGTTAACGAAACCAATCCGCTATCGTACATTGCTTTTTGGCGGTTAAATTGTTTGTTGCCAATATTATAATCATTATTGGCAGCAACAGCTTCTGCACTATCGGCCTGTACTTTTAATTGTAATTGATTCATTTTATTAAGCAATTGATTCAACTTTAACTGAAGCCCGGAGTTTATAGCGCCAATCTGCTGATCGGCAACGCCCACTTTACTTTTATAATATTCTACAGATAATTCCTTGCCTGCCAATTGCTCTTTGGTACGTTGTAAAAGGTTTGGGTCGAGATAATCTGTTTTTACTTCGGTAAGTTGTATCAGCGTATCACCTGCTTTTACATAATCGCCTTCTTTAACATGCCATTTAATAACCCTGCCGCCAATGATGCTGTTTACCTGCTGTGGCCGTTGATATTGATACAAAGTGGTAACAGTGCCTTTGGCACGTATGTTTTGCGTCCACGGCAAAAACAAAAAAATAATGAATACTAATAAGCAGATAAAGAACCACCATTTTACTTTACTGTTTTTATTATGCTGATAAATATGTGCGTATGATTTTAATTTAGTGTTATACATTTTTGTTTTTTTAAGAAGTGATGGAATATTGAATTTTAATTTTACCCTCTTCAATAATTACAACTTTATCACAAAGCCGTGCAAATTCATTGTCGTTGCTAACAACAACAAGCGTTGTGTTTTCAATTTTACTGAGTAATTGAATAATCTGTTGCCGGTAAATATTTTCTGATTGTTGCCACGGTTCTTCCAACAGCAGCAGCCGGGGTTTACCAGCCAATGCCCTTACCAATAAAATTTTATGAATAACATTACGGGGCAATCTTTTACCTGCTGGGTCCAGCACAGTATCGTACCCGTTTTTTAAAGTTGCAATAAATTCATTCAGCCCGGTTTTGGCAGCCAGTTCAACAACTGTTTCCATATCAATACTTAGGTTACCCAACAAAATATTATCCCAAACGGTACCATTAAAAATATCCTGCTGGCTTATAAGTACTCCAATCTGTGATCTTACAGAGTCAAGATTATAATTACCCAACGGTACGCCATTCATCATCATGGAACCTCTAAAATCAGTATAGCTTCCTGCTAATAACCTTAACAGGGTTGATTTTCCGGAACTATCTTTTCCTTGTACACAAATTTTTTCGTTGGCATTAATATGCAGATTGATGGCGGATAAAACATCCGTTTCGTTATCATAACTAAAACTCAGGTTTTTCATTTCTACTTCTAACCCTGTGCCGGTTTCCCTTAAAAAAGCAGAACCATTTTCTTCTTCCGGCTTATCACTGAGGTTTGCAATTTTTTCTATTGATGTGAGGGTATCATACACACTGCCCATGTTCATAATCAGTTTTTCAACCGAGTTCAATACCAATAAAATAATAATTTCTGCAGCAATAAACTGCCCGATGTTCAGTTGCTGATTAACCAGAAGCATAGTGCCAACAATCAGCATGGCAGCCGTAATAATGGTTTTAAAAATCACCAGTACGTAGTATTGCAATTTCAAAATTCTAAAATGATTATTACGGGCATCCAGATACTGTTTTACCTCTTCATCGGTTTTTTGAAGGTGCAGATTGTTGCTTTTAGCCAGCTTTATTGATTTTATTACCCTGGCAGTTTCCTGCAGCCAGCCAGCCACTTTGTATTTATAATTGCTTTCCTGTAAACTGGTTTCAAGCGCCCGGCCACCGGTATATCGTAGTATAAGCCACAACAAAATAATTAGCACAAAACTAAAAAGTATGAATACCGGGTGATAAAATGATAACAACAGCAACCCAAATATAATCTGGATACTGGCCGTGGGGATGTTGAGTAAAATTTTTGATAAACTTTTTTGCAGAACCGGAACATCAAAAAAACGATTGGTTAGCTCAGGTAAAAAAACATGATCAGTTTTTTTAAGGTCGAGTTTTGGAATATGCTCTGCAAAAGCAAACGCATAGCGCACAAATATTTTTTGCTGAATTTTTTCGATGATCTTCATCTGGTTTACCTGCATAATGCCTGCTGCCAGCACACCTGCAACTACCAAAACAATAAGTACAATTAAAGAAGCCCGCATGGATGCACCTAATACAAACCCAATGATAGCCTGTATGCCAAGTGGCAACGAAAGTTGTATCAACCCATTTAAAATGGCATAAAAATAAATAGCAGTAATTTCTTTACGCTCAAGTTTTACCAGGTTTAATATTCTGGCAGCCGGACTTAATTTAGTTGGCATTAAATAAAAATTTATTAATCAGTTAGTAAAAAGCATAGTCATGCAACTACATGTCTTTATGCCTGCTTTTAAAAAATTGACTAACAAAAATTGGGCGGAGGCGTAAGCTTTTCGAAGCAGGGCGAAGGCATAATATTTTCTGCCAGGTGAATTTGAGTAAGAAGCTTTACAGATAAATCCATCTGCATACTGTAAAAAGAGAGAAATTCTTTGGTTGATTTTTTATCTTCTTTATCGGTTTTTTTTTCTTCGGTTATATCCAGTACAATAGCCTGATCATTACCCCACAACAAATGTATGGTAGGCAAAGCCTGCACAACAGTAAAAAGTATTAAAATAAAAAAAGCGATTTTTTTCATTGAATGCAAATGTAATAGCCATAATTAACATATACAAGCCCCAATTGTTTGTAAATTGTAAAATTTTAGGCTAAGCAGCTAATTATTCTTACAAATCAAGTAAAATATTTTTAAACTCTGTTGTTCTTTCCCAAGGTATGTTGTGCCCTGCACCAAAAAGTGTATCTACGGCAATTGACTTTGCGTGTATCATCATCTTCTTCCCATAGGCAATATTACCAATTGGCACCCAGGTATCTTTATCGCCATGCACAAATAAAACGTTGCAGGTAATATTTTTAAAATCTTGCTGTAACGGTATCAAATCTTTTTTAAGGTAAAGTATTTCTGTATTGCTGGGGCCAAATGCTCCCGGCAAACACCAATACAAAGGACGATTAGCCATAACCCTGCGCCAGGTTTCTGTTTTCTCCTCGTCAATATCAATAGAGCCGGCAACAATAACAATTTTATCAAACAGGGATAGATTATTTGCTGCCAGCTTTACCAACACAGGCCCACCCATACTGTGCCCAACCAAAATCATGGGTTGTGTAGTTTTTAATTTTTGTAACACCGGCATTATTAATTCGCATTGTTGCTGCAAATGAACCGCTTTACCAAAATCGCTGTAACCAAAACCTGGCCTGTCTATGGCAACAATGCGGAATTTTTTACGCAAGGTTGAATCCCACATAAATTTCATGTAGTTCATCCAACTACCAGGACTGCCATGAATAAAAACAAGGGTTGGTAAACTATCGCCATTACCACAAACTGCATAGTGCAGGTGGCGTTCATTAATTATTGTATCATAAATAGAAAGAGGAACTTCTTTTGCTTTAAAAACACGGTATGCTTTGTTATCACTCCAACGGTTTCGCATAACAAAACACTGGGCAAACAATATCCATAATGAAATTAAACAAAGGCTGTAGAGTAAAGTGCGTTGCATAATTTTTCTTAAACGCATGGGTGTTGGTTTTGTTACAAGCCGTTTTTAAATCTCCTCTGAACTTTGCGGCAATTTATCATACTCGCCCTTAAAAGCATAGTAACCAAATATCATCAACCCAACAGCAATGGGTGTAAATATGCTAATAATTATGACCCACGGCACAGGTTGATTAATATCTTTGGTGCCACCGCTGCTTATATTATGCACGGCACTCTTTACTAAAAAAAAGATAATAACCGGAGCCAGCATCATCCAGATAAGGCCCATTATTTTTTTAACTGTATTCATACAAATATATTTTTTTGCCCGTAAGTCGGGAGACGTCTTATCGTCTCTCCGGCATTTTTTTTAATCGTTAACGTCTTTATCTTTTTTATTGGTAAGATATAATGCGCCAATAACAAAACACAATGCGGCCACGCCGATGGGATACCAAAGCCCTACCAACGGATCGTTTGTAAATGTTGTTGCCAGCAATGTTGCAATAAATGGAACAAGGCCACCAAAAACTCCATTACCAATGTGATAAGGCAGACTCATAGATGTGTATCTGATTTTTGTTGGGAACAACTCTACCAAAAAAGCCGCAATGGGGCCATAGGCCATGGTTACAAAAATAATCATCACCCAAACGAGGAAGATGAATTTCCATTTGAGTGTATTGTTAAGTTGTATGTTTGAATAGGAAGGTTTTGAATCAGGAATTACCTGCAGAAAAAAATCTGTACTATTACCTACAGGGCTTGTTGAGGCAGAAGCTATCACACCTTCTGCTGGTATCAGCGTATCTTTTCTGTTTTCAATAAACTTATTTTCTTCAAACTCCCATTGCTCATCCACATTATTAATAATAAGAAGTCCCGTTTTTACATTGAAAGTTGTATCGCCTTTTGCTGTTGATTTAATTAATGTCATCTCCGATTTCTTATCATGTTCTGCAACCCATTCTTTTGCATTTGCATTTTTCAACAACTCACCAAATATTGGTCTGTAAAAAATTACGCCCAGTAACATACCCGTAAGCATGATCCACTTTCTGCCAATCTTATCACTCAGCCAGCCAAAAAATAAAAAGAAGGGTGTGGCTAAACCGATGGCCCACAATAATATTTCCCGGTTCTGCATAAATTCAAGCTTCACCACATTTTCTAAAAAACTCTGTGCATAAAACTGGCCTGTGTACCAGATAACGCCCTGCCCCATTACCGCACCAAACAAAGCCAGCAGCACCATTTTAAAATTGGCCTTGTGCCCAAAACTTTCTTTAATTGGGTTTACAGATGTAGTGCCTTCTTTTTTTAATGCTGCATACAAAGGCGATTCACTCATCTTTAAACGGATATAAATTGAAACCCCCACCAGCAAAATTGAAATCCAGAACGGATAGCGCCAGCCGCCCCACTCAGCAGTAAATGAAGCATCGCTCATGTTCGATTTTACCAGCATGATGATACCCAGGGATACAAATAAACCCAGCGTAGCCGTGGTTTGTATCCATGCAGTAAAATATCCACGCCTGTTTGCAGGTGCATGTTCAGCTACATAAGTTGCGGCACCGCCATACTCTCCGCCCAATGCAAGGCCCTGTATCAACCTTAATAATAAAACGAGTAAGGGAGCGGCTATACCTATGCTTTTGTAACCCGGCACCAGGCCAATTAAAAAAGTAGAGCCGCCCATTAAAACCAGCGTAAGTAAAAAAGTATATTTTCTGCCAACCATATCTCCCAACCTTCCAAAAACCAAAGCACCAAAAGGGCGCACTAAAAAACCGGCGGCAAAAATGGCAAGTGTACTTAACAAGGCGGCTGTTGAATTTCCTTCGGGAAAAAATTGTACCGAGATGGTTTTGGCAAGCATACCAAAAATATAAAAATCGTACCACTCAATTAATGTACCCAGCGATGATGAGAAAATAATTTTACCGATTCCTTTTTCAGATGCTGCCATAATTAATTTTATTTCTTTTTGAAGAGAAGTAGTTATAAATATATTAAATTGAGTTGAAAGAAAAATGCAAGCATGTCATACCCATATCAAATAACATCCCTGGCTCAATACCACGAAGATTATAAAAAAAGTATAGAAGATCCCGAAAAGTTTTTCGGCAACGTTGCCGAAAATTTTCAATGGCATAAAAAGTGGGATAAAGTACTGAACTGGAATTTTACCGAACCAAAAATTGAATGGTTTGCAGGTGCAAAACTAAACATTACCGAAAACTGTATTGACCGGCATTTAGCCACCATGGCCGATAAGCCGGCCATCATCTGGGAACCCAACAATCCTGAAGAGAGAACAAGAACTGTTACGTATGCAAGGCTGCACAAAAGAGTTTGCCAGTTTGCACAGGTATTAAAAAATAATGGCGTTAAAAAAGGCGATCGTGTTTGTATATACATGGGCATGGTACCAGAGTTGGCTTATGCCGTGTTGGGTTGCGCCAGAATTGGCGCCATACACTCAGTAATTTTCGGCGGCTTTAGTGCAAAAAGTATTGCCGACCGGTTAGAAGATGCCAACGTGGAATTTATTGTAACCTGCGATGGTGCTTACCGTGGCGGAAAAGATATTGCACTAAAAAATATTATTGATGATGCACTGGTTGGCAACAAAACGGTAAAGCGTGTTATTGTTTACACCCGTACAAGAACACCGGTGAGCATGATTAAGGGAAGAGATGTTTGGTGGGAAGATGAAATGGAAATTGCAGAAGAACAGGTTGAAAAAAATGGCGTAGTTAGTTTTCCGGCTGAAGTTATGGATGCAGAAGACCCTCTCTTTATTTTATACACCAGCGGAAGTACCGGTAAACCAAAAGGTGTGGTACACAGCAGTGCTGGTTATATGGTGTGGACCAACTACACTTTTGTAAATGTATTTCAATACAAACCCGGTGATGTATTTTTTTGCACGGCTGATATAGGCTGGATAACCGGTCATAGTTATATACTGTATGGCCCGTTAAGCGCAGGGGGCACCAGTGTAATGTTTGAAGGAATACCCACTTGGCCGGATGCAGGAAGATTTTGGGATATTGTTGATAAACACAAAGTAAATATTTTATACACGGCACCAACTGCCATCAGAAGTTTGATGAGTTATGGGTTGGAGCCATTGAAAGGAAAAGATCTTTCTTCATTAAAAATATTAGGCACTGTTGGCGAACCTATTAATGAAGAAGCATGGCATTGGTACGATGAAAACATTGGCAAGAAAAAATGCCCGATTGTTGATACCTGGTGGCAAACAGAAACCGGTGGATGTTTGATTAGTAACCTTGCTGGCATTACGCCTGCAAAACCAAGTTGGGCAACACTGCCCATGCCTGGCGTAAAACCTTTGTTGGTTGATGAAAACGGAAAAGAAGTAACAGAACCAGATGAACACGGAATGCTGAAAGGTAACCTCTGTATTGCTGCGCCATGGCCCGGCATATTAAGAACAACCTGGGCCGATCATGAACGTTGCCGCACCAATTACTTTGCTACTTACCCCAATTTATATTTTACCGGCGATGGTGCTTTAAAAGATGCAGATGGTAATTACCGAATTACCGGCCGTGTTGATGATGTGCTGAATGTTAGCGGCCACCGCATTGGCACAGCCGAAGTGGAGAATGCCATCAACATGCACGCCGGTGTAGTGGAAAGTGCGGTAGTTGGATACCCGCATGATGTAAAAGGACAAGGCATTTATGCTTATGTTATTTACAATGGCCATCACGGAGATGAAGAAAGCAGAAGAAAAGACATTTTACAAACTGTAACCAGAATTATTGGTGCTATTGCCAAGCCAGATAAAATTCAGTTTGTAAACGGCCTGCCAAAAACACGCAGTGGAAAAATTATGCGCCGCATTTTAAGAAAGATTGCCGAAAACGAAACAGAAAACCTGGGAGATACAAGTACGCTGCTTGACCCTGCTGTGGTTGATGAAATTAAAAATGGTAAATTATAATCCATCATTTTTAATTTCTTTAAAAACATTTTCGCAGGGTTTTAATTTTATTTCGCCTTCGCGGAATACTTTTTTTTCTTCGCCTTCCTCGGTTTCAAATTTCATTTTATAAATACCAGCTTTTATTTCGTAGAGTATTTCCTGATTTTTTGGTAAGATTTTTAACGATAAAAAGCCTGTTTCATAAATATTCCCATTTCGCCTGTATAGGCTTACCAGTAAGGTTTTTCCCGTTAAGTTTTTAATAGTAAAGTCAGTAATGTTCTTAACCGAACAACTGTCTTTTTTTTCAACTACTGGAGCAGGTAAAGGCATTAAATACCTGGGCATTTTAAAAACACGTACCAGCTCTACGAGTGTTTTACCACCTTCAATAATATTTGCGGCTGTGTTGTTTTGTGCAGATGTGTTAATGGCTACTACCACAAGTACTGCTGTAATTAATCTTCTCATAATCGTACATTTAATTTTGAACTTCTTACTACGATGATGCTTATTCTTTCAGGTTTACACAAAGAAAAAATGCAAGCATAAAAAAAGAGCCCCGTAAATGGAGCTCTTTCAATAAAAATTTTTAAGTAGATTAGTATCCAAATATTTCTTCCAGACTTAACCTTTTCAAATCACCATATTTCTTCATAGTATCTTCTGTTACTTTTTTATCAGAAGCTACAACACAGTATGTGTAAGGCTTGTTTGCAATATACTCGCTGTGAAATTGTTTCAACTCGTTATAACCAAGCTTATCAACTGCAGTGTAAGTTTTCTTGCGTATGTCATCTGTTAAACCTTTACGCTGTGCAGTAAGATAATTAAAAATGATACCATCTTGTGTAATACGTTCTGTTTCAATATCTTTTTTAATTCCTTCACGGGCAAACTTAATATTCTCTGCCACGTTGGGTAAATCATTCAGTAACTCATTCATAGCAACAATAGATTCGTTGAATTTATCGGCCTGGCAACCAACATAAGCCAGTGTGTAAAATGGATCTTCTTTTTTATCAGGCACTGCATAAAAAGCAAAGGTTGAATAAGCAAGTGCTTTACTCTCTCTTATAGTTTGAAAAACCAATGCACCCATACCGCCGCCAAAATAATTGTTGAAAATATCAATCACTGGTTCTTTATCGGCACTGTATGGCGCTGTGTTGCGTACCCAACGAATTTCGCTTTGCACCATGGTATAATCGGCAAACAACACTTCGTTTTTAGTTTGTGTTGTGTTAGTAAATTTTGCCGGTGCCGGTGCTGTAATAAATGCAGCCGGAATAGTATGCACCGCTTTTAAACCTGTTGTAAGCTGCGCCAGTGGCTGCGGGCCATAGTACAGTATTTTATGTGTATTGCTGTTGAGGGTGTGCAAAATAGTTACCAGTTCATCCGCAGTTGTATTGTTTAACTCATCATTACTCATGGTGTAATTAAAAGGATTATTTTTTCCAAACCTGGCGTAGGTTACCAGTCCGCTCATAATAGCGCCCTTATTTGCCTTTGCATCTGTACGTGATTTACTGATCCGTGCTATTAAAGATTTTAATGCTGCTTCATCAGCCTTACAATTTTTTAAAACGTCTTCAAATAATTTTACGGCTTCATTAAAATTTTCCTGCAAGCCTTCAATAGTAACTGTTGTAAACTCTGTTGATGCACTTACGTTAAAACTGCAGGCTATTTTATAAAACGCTTTGGTTATTTCTTCGGCACTCATTTTATCGGTGCTTAAAAACTGCAGGTATTGTGTAGCCAGGCCCAACTTCTTATCGTTCCAGGTTCCCGTTTCAAATCGGTAACGTAGGCGAAAAAGACTGTTATCTTTATTCTGTACATACAAAACTTCGGCAGGGCCAACCTTTGCTTTTTGCAGGTCTTTATTATAATCTAACCAAACCGGTTTTACGGCTATGGCCGGCATGTTATTAACCTTCTTTACAAAAGCAGATTGTGCATCCCTGTTTGTTTCTACCGGTGTAATGGCAGGCTTATCAACTTTTACAATGCTCTTATCTTCTCCCTTGCGCTTTAAAATAACCACATAATTATCCTGAAAATATTTGTTGGCAAAAGCAACAATATCTTTTTTAGTAAGTTTTGATAACATATCTGTATAAGCAACCTGCTCCTGCCAATTAAGTTCCGATGTAAATGCATCCATCAGATCGCTTGCTCTTGCTCCATAAGTTTCGCTAGATTGTATTTTGCTTTTCTTTTGGTTGTTGATGATGGAAGTGATAAGGTTATCATCAAAATTTCCTTTTTTCAGGTTTTCAATTTCGCCCAGCATCAATGCCTTCACATCTTCCAACGACTGACCAAGTGTGGCCCTGCCCTGCATAAACAGCACACCATAATCGATTAAGGTAAATGCCGATGCGGATGCACCCAGCAGTTTTTGTTTCTTAACCAAATTCAAATCCATTAATCCGGCTTTGCCATTTGTAAGAATTTGCCCAACCAGATCAGCCAGTAAAACATCTTTTGATTTATTACCTGGCAAACGGAAACCGATGGTAACGTTTTCTGCATCAGGGCCAACAACTTCAGCAGCTATTGGTGCTGTAATGGGTTGCTCTGGCTGAAAATTATATTTGGCAACCGGCTTGTTCTGCATATAACCAAAAGTGGCTTCCACTTTTTTTATCATCGCATCCGGATTAAAATCGCCACTCATAATTACGCCCATATTATTAGGTACATAATACGTGTTGAAGTATTTTCTTATTTCAACCAACGATGGATTTTTTAAATGCTCAACCGTACCAATGGTTGTTTGCAAACCATAGTTGTGATTTTTGAAAAGCTCGGCAAAAAGTTTTTCAAAAACTCTTCTGCTATCAGTATCCAGCCCACGGTTTTTTTCTTCATACACAGCTTCCAGCTCGGTATGAAAAATACGTAAGGTTGGATTGCGGAAACGTTCGCCCTGCACAGCCAGATATTTATCAATGGCGCTGGCAGGCACATCATCGGTATAAACGGTTTGCTCAAAAGAGGTAAACGCATTGGTACCTTGTGCACCCATAGAGCTCATCATTTTATCGTACTCGTTGGCAATGGCATATTTTGAAGCTACGCCAGATACAGAATCTATGCGGTGATAAATTTCTTTTCTCTTTTCTGCATCTGTTGTTTTATTATACTCTTCATACAGTGCATCAATTTTATCAAGTTCGGGTTTTTCTTTGCTCCAGTCAAGCGATCCGTATTTATCGGTGCCTTTAAATAACATATGCTCCAGGTAATGCGCCAGGCCCGTGTTGGATGCAGGGTCGGTTTTGCTACCTGCTTTGGTAGCAACGTAACATTGTATGCGAGGGTCTTTACTGGTAGCACTTAAAATAACCGTAAGCCCGTTTTTTAAAGTATAAAACCTGGCTTTGGCAGGGTCGTTAGTTACATATTTATAAGTGTATCCGCCCGATGTGGCTTCTTTCCATTGGTATTTGCCGGTTTGTGCAAATGCAGTACCTGTGGCCGAAAACAGCAATACAATAATGAGCTTTTTAAAAAATTGCATACAAAATTATTTTGTTTTTAAAATGAGCAGCTAAAGTACAGAATCTGCCTCTTAATTATTTACCGTTCGCAATATTATTAACTTTACTTTTGAAAAAAAAACAGCAGCCAGGTATGAGACGATTCTTTAAATTTTTGCTTAGAACCATTCTTATACTTTTTATTTTACTGAATGTAGTTGTGGCTTTTCATGCTTATAAGTTTACTCATTTTTATGATGCCGGAGAAGTTGTAATAAAAAAGCAGGGGGATAAAACCAGTTGGGATAAAACCAAAGAAATACTTTTTGGTATTAATGCCGTAAAGCAGCAAAATTCCAATGCATCAGACTCTGCATATAAAACCATAACACTTACCACAAAAGACAGTATAAAATTAGAAGGCTGGTACATACCTGCACCAGATAGTGCCAAAGGAACCATCTGCATGTTTCATGGGCATGGCGGTAAAAAAAGCGGTAATAATGCCGAGGCTGAAGCGTTTCGAAAGCTTGGTTATAATACTTTTCAATTAGATTTCAGGGCGCATGGCAATAGCGGTGGAAACACCTGCACCATTGGTTTTGATGAGAGTGAAGATGTGAAACTTGCTTACGATTACATAAAAAACAAAGGCGAAAAAAATATTGTGCTTTGGGGAATTTCCATGGGCGCATCTACCATTACCAAGGCAGTAAAAGATTACCAGATAAATGCAGAAAAAATTATTTTAGAAATGCCTTTTGGCACTATTGAAGATGCAGTTGTTGGCCGTGTTAAAATGATGGGCCTGCCGCCACAACCTATTTCAACCTTACTTACCTTTTGGGGAGGCACCGAACATGGCTTTTGGGCTTTTGGTATGAAGCCGCAGGAATTTGCTGCCAGCATTAAATGCCCGGTGTTGCTGCAATGGGGCCGCAACGATCCACGTGTAAGTAAAAGTGAAGAAGATATTTTATTTAAAAACATCAGCAGCACAAATAAAAAAATGGTTGTTTACGAAACAGCTGTGCATGAAAGTCTTTGTAAAAAAGAACCTGTAAAATGGGAGGCAGAAGTAGCTGCATTTTTAAGATGATTCATCCAAAAAAAATATCCATTCTTAATTATACTTACGAGTTGCCTGCTGAAAGGATTGCGCTACATCCGCTGGCAGAAAGGGATGCATCTAAATTACTCGTTTATAAAGATGGATTAATCAACGAAGATGTTTACAAAAATATAGCAGCGCATTTGCCTGAAGATAGTTTTCTCGTCTTCAACAATACAAAAGTAATTAAGGCCCGTATCCGTTTTCAAAAAAGCAGTGGTGGCGTTATTGAAATATTTTTATTAGAGCCTTTTCAGGCAGATTATACAACTACTTTATCGGCCACAAAAAAAACTTTGTGGAAATGCATGATTGGCGGAGTGAGTAAATGGAAGGAGGACGAATTAGCAATCAACAATGGGCAATGGGCAATGAGGGCAAAATTAGTTGAGAAACTTTCTGATGCTTATGTAGTTGAATTTAATTGGGATGATGATAAAAGTTTTGCAGAAGTGCTGGACCTTGCCGGTGATATTCCTTTGCCACCATACATAAAAAGAAAAACAGAAACAGCAGATACAGCAAGGTACCAAACCATTTATGCTGCAGATGAAGGATCTGTAGCTGCGCCAACTGCAGGACTGCATTTTACAGAGCATGTTTTTAATAATCTTGCCAAAAAAAATATACAAACCGGCTTTGTAACACTGCATGTTGGTGCCGGTACTTTTAAACCCGTAAAAGCTGCCAGCATGGAGCAGCATGAAATGCATGCTGAATGGATTGATGTTGGTTTTGAAATGATTAAGAACCTGATTACACAGTTAGATAAAACGATTGTAGCAGTTGGTACCACATCATTAAGAACGCTGGAAAGCCTTTACTGGATGGGCGTTAAAGCTACCCTTCAACCGGCAATAAAACTGTTAAACGTTAACCAATGGGAAGTGTATGAAGCTCCATTAATCAACAGTAATATCTCTGCTAATGAATCTTTATCAGCCTTGCTTAACTGGATGAAATCAAATAAGCAACAAAGATTATTTACACAATCGCAGATACTGATTGCGCCTGGTTATCAATTTAAAATAGCAAAAGCCATTGTTACCAATTTTCATCAACCTCAATCAACATTGCTGTTGCTTGTGGCTGCAGCAATAGGCAGCGATTGGAAAAAAAATTATAATTACGCCCTGCAAAATCATTTTCGTTTTTTAAGTTATGGAGATGGCAGCCTTTTATTTATAAATCAATAAAAATTACCCGCAATTAAACTGCGGTACCTTAATTTTATCAAATAACTATAAATTTTTATGGCGCTTAAGAAAATAATAAGAAGCATTTTTGACAATACCGGTATCTATATTGGCAAACGGCCAGTTTATAAAGGCAAGGCAAATTTTAATGTGGATGGTTTTTCTTACGGTTTTGTTTTTCCATCGGCCAATTATGCACCCTGGCAGGGAGATGAAGCTTTTATGAATATTTACAACCAGATAAAAAGCAATACGCTGGTTGATATCTATCGTTGTTTTGAACTTTGGCAATTGGTAAAAAAAGTACAATCGCTTAACCCGGATGCTGCTATATTAGAAGTTGGTGTTTGGCGTGGCGGCACAGCCGGTATTATGTCGCAGCAGTTAACAAATATAAAAAGCAATGCTACAATTTATCTTGCCGATACTTTTTCGGGTGTGGCAAAAGCCGGTGCTAATGATAGCTTTTATACTGGCGGCGAACATAGTGATACCAGCCAGCAAATTGTAGAAGATGTTTTAAACAATAAAAGTAACTATCCGCATTATAAAATTTTAAAAGGCATTTTTCCGGAAGATACGGCGCATGAAATTAAGGCTGATGAACGGTTTGGCTTGTGCCATATTGATGTGGATGTGTACACCTCTGCAAAAGATATACTGGAATGGGTATGGCATAAATTAATACCCGGTGGCGTGGTTGTTTTTGATGATTATGGATTTCATAGCTGCACCGGTGTAACCAAACTGGTTGAAGAATACCGCAGTTATGCAGACAGGCAGATCATCCATAACCTGAATGGCCACGCCATTATGATAAAATTAAAATAGGTTTATTTTTTACTGGCGTATGGTAACCGGAGTTCCAACAGGTATATAACTGTACAGATCTTTCATCTCGGTATATTTTACCGAAACGCAGCCATCGGTCCAGTTGTAAAAATTATCAACGGTCCATTCTTCCTGTGGCCTTGTGGCATGTATGGCAATGCCGTCGCCAATTCTAGCGGTTTTAGGTATCACCCCTTTTGCTTTTCTTTCGTTAAATCTTTGAAAACTTGTAGGGTTAGGATAATCAAGCAGTAATTCCGGCCCCCATTTTTTATGAATTTTTTTAAGCACTATTTTAAAGCTCCCGTCTGGTGTACGCCTGTCACCTTCCCGCATTTTATCACTTAAATCTTTGCTGCCAAATACAATCGGGTAAGTTGCATACCAGCCCTCATCATCATAAACATACAATTCGTATTCACTTTTATCAACAATAATATAATAAGGATTATGTACAGTGTCTTTAACAACAATTTTGGCCAGTTGCTTTGCCGGCTTTTTAACAACCTTCTTTTTTTTTGGTAAAGGAGAAAATGATACTAATGCAATAGCCGTGGCGAAAATTATGATTTGAAAAAGCCGGGTTAAATTCATTTGATAAAAATAATTGTCTTTACAGATACAAACGACATGACGCACAAAAAAATTTTACCCATATGGAAAAGATTAACAAAAAATAAGCAATGCCTTAAAATAAAAAGCCGCCAGTGTAGTTGTAAACTATGCTGACAGCTTTTAAAATATGTTGCAAATTTTTAATGAAACACTTTCTGGTCAAGCGTTTTAGCCTGGTCAATCATCTGTTGTAATTGCTCTGCAGATGGTACACGGCCGCTTAAATTTTTGGCAGTATTAATCTCTTCCATCTTAACTGCAAGGTTTGCAGCATTACGTGTTGCCAGTTCTTTTACGGTATCCACACCGGCAGCTTCCATTAATTCAGATGTTTGCCCGGCAATGCCATCAATTCGGTGCAGATCGCTGTGGTTAACCCAGGTTAAAATTTTACCTTCATCAATGCAGGTAGCATCTGCCACTTCTTTGCGGCCGCTTTTGGTGCCGCCCTTTGCAAGCAAATCGTCGGTAGTATTAATGCCGGCTGCATTTAATTTGGCTGCATAAGCAGGTCCAACGCCTTCAATGTCAATAATCTTGTAAGCCATTTTTGGTTTTTTTATGAATGATTTAATTTTTGTGTATCTAAGATTAATAAAAAACCAAAACGGTTGCATAAAAAATTCCGGCATTGCCGGAAAATTATATTAAAAACCCGCCCCCTCACCCATTTTGGTAAAACCGCCATAGGCAAGGGATTGGGAGAGAGAGCATATTTATACAGATTTACCACCATGCATTCACAAACTGCATTTCTATCGGTATAATACCATCTAAGATTTATTCATAGTCCGTTGGAGTAATTCATAAATCAAGATGGTATTACCAATAACCAAACCTGAAACCGATATTAAAGGGTCTTACATCCAGGCTTCTTTCGTATATAGATTTAGGGCTGTAAGAACCATACAACATTACCGGCCCCAGGCCCAGCTCGGCTACATAAGAAAGTTTAAAACGTTCCAGATCATAATCGCCACGGTTTTTTAATTTACTTCTTTGCCTGCTTACCTGTTTGTTGCGCTGGCTGTACAAATAACCGGCACTTACACCAACACTCAAACTAAAACCTTTCTTTCTTTCATCGGGGTTGGTAACAAAATTCAGCATCACTGGTATGGTTGCATAATCGGCAGCCAGTTTATTTTTTGAAAACGAAATAGAATCTCTGAAAATATATGGCGCATTGGTTTGTGTATTTAGGGTGTATGGCACTAATCCGTTTTCCTTATAACTTACTGTAGATTTGTAGCGGTAATTATTCAACTCAACGCCCAAACCATATTTAAGATGCACATGATGATTTATTAAATTAAGCCGCTGCATAAAAAACCAGATGTTTACGTTTACACTTTTACCAGCTTTCAGTTTAAAATCATTTTTATCCAATGCCGGATAACCAGGCCTGTTAACCAGGTAACTGCCTGCAGTGGCATAATTTGTTTTATCGCTATAGTTTGCAAAACCCAAATCAACAATAAACCAGTTGGTGCTGATGTTTGCTCTTTTTTTGCGGCCATTATCGCCACCAATTTTTACAGCAACATCTTTGTCTTTAGTACCTTTACCGCTTTTAACAATTACAATACCACCAACACGTATAGTATCTTTATTCTTTTTTATTTTAACCGAATCATCCTGTGCCGATATGCCTGAGCAAATAAATGCTGTGGCTAAAAGTAGAATTAGCTTTTTCATTTTTAAAAATTTTAAGTGATTATTTTAATGCAATTTCAAACCCGGCAATTTTTACACCATCGCCGGTTTTTACATTGGTGGTACGCTCCAGCACACGTTTTGCCTTGCGTATAAAGCCAGCCAATGCCGATCTTTTTTCTTTGTTGTTATCTACATTCAAATAACGGGCATTGTTTTCTCCATCGGCATTATTATCAGTATTTACAACCTGTATAGCAGTATTGTTTTCATTCGTTTTACCAATATTCAGATCTTCAACATTGGTTTTATTTGCTTTCGGATTTATTTTAACAACAGCTTCATTGCTTCCGGAAACCTTTATGCTGTTGTTATTTTCAGATGATACGTTGGTGCTTGTAACTTCGTTACTTTTATTGCTGTTAATATTTTGCAAAGAGGTTTTGGGTAAATTATTATATGGCTTTTTATTGCTGTTGTTTTGTACTGTTATATTTTGTTGAGGAGTAATGGCAGTTTGATTGTTTATATTTTCTACTGCGCTTTTAATATTTTTATCTGGCGATACATTTTTTTGCTGGCTTGTTGTTGCGGTATTGTTTTCTGCAGTTGCATTTTCAACAACCGCTGTATTTTGTTTTTGATTTACTGCAGGCCAATCAGTTTTATCCGTTGCTGAATTTGTTTTATTTTCTACAACTACCACTTCCGAACCGCTTGTGGTTTTAAAACTATTTTTATAAACTGATACGCCTCCCCAAAGCCCAAAACCCAGCAACACAGCGGCTGCAGCAACTCTCCACCATTTAAAGCCTACAACCCTGCCGCCTTCTTTACGGTACAGCAATTGCTTATCTTCAAACACCACTGCCATATCCGGTTGCAGCTTTGTTAATTGTAGCACATCCCATTCGGCGTTTGCGGTTGTATTGGTATTCAATAAAGCTTCAACAGCATTTTTATCAGTAACATTCAATTCATCATCGGCGTATAATAAAAGATTTTCCTGCAAGGCAGTAATTTCTTCTTCTTTATACAACCAATCTTTTTTATGCAAAACAATATTATCTGCTTTAACTATAGTTTGCTGCAATAAATTCAACTCCATCTTCAAGTCTGGATTATCCTGCACAAATACATCAACAGCATTCCGCTCCGCAGCAGATAATTCCTTATCTACATACAGTAAAAAAAATGTTTCGTAATTATGTCTGCTAATACTCATTATTGCGTTTACTCTTTTTTGCCGGTAAGGCGATATTTTAAAACTTCTTTCTGCCTTCCCGGAAAGTTTCATATAACATTCTCCGGACTCACAATATACTCCCTCAAAAGCAACCTTGCCCGGTGTAAATAAACTTTTACCTGGCTTTCGTGCAGCCCGGTTATCTGTCCAATTTCTTCGTAACTGTATCCTTCATAATCTTTCAGCAAAACAAGGCTGCGTTGTTTTTCGCTCAGCTTGTATAAAGCCTCATTCAATATCCGTTTTGCATCAAGCTTTTGTTCACCGCTTCCCTTTGCATTTTCTGCAAAACCATCACTAAGCACAATCCTTTTATTTTTTCTTACCTGGTCAATCATCTGGTTGTATGCAATCGTAAAAAGATAACTTTTACTTCTTTCATTTTCAACCTTCGCCCTGTTGATCCACAATTTTTCAAATGCACCCTGCACCACATCTTTGGCATCTTCGTTATGCCTCAGATTTTTGAGAATAAACCGGTACACATTGTCTGCATACAGGTTTACGCATTCATTATATTCTCTCTCCGTCATACAGGTGGTTGGTTAAAGTTACCTCAACAGGCTGTTTAAGCTGTAATACGAAGTTGAATCATAAAAAGTTACAGCCAATGAGAAAAAAATTGTTTTTTGTGGGACCAGCAGTTGAGCTTTGGGCATCATCGTTGTGTCACTCACTTCTACCACATACCTTTATGTAAAAACGCAAAATCCACACTTCCACAAAAATAAATCCACAGTTCCGAATTTTAACGAAGCCCAAATATCGCACAATCCAACTTTTTAGCCAGCTTTTATTATTCCCCCGTTATAACCTATATTTGCCATGCGAATTAACAATCAGGCTGTCCTTACATAGGCTTATTATTACTCAAATAATGGCCGGGGAAAGGGCAGCTTTATTGCTGCCCCCTGCCTGATTGTTAGTTCGCACCAATAAACAGACCCCGGCTATATTTTAAATCTTGTAGTTAGCCACCAGCATTTCCCATTTACGCTTATTATACCCTGCTTTCGCATTTACCGTAACACCTTGCTCAAAACATTGAGAATGCCAGCCGTTTGCCTTTGTATAGCGTTTTAGCAGCTCTGATGGGTAAGAAGATAAAAGAAACTTTCCTTTTATCCCGGCCAGCACCTTCAACAGGTTTTCATAATCCTGTTCGCTGTAACCGTTGTAGTGGCCGCAATCGCTGTTAAAGTACGGCGGATCACAATAAAAGAAGCTATCAGCACTATCCCGGCTGTTGATGATATAAAGCGCATCCGCACACTCAACCTGCACGTTTTGCAATCTGATGCTTAACTGGGCTGTAAACTCATTGCGTTTGTTGGCAATTTTTTTTGAGGTAGTGTTATCCGTTTTATCGTAACCCCAACTGCCATCAATTATACTGCTGAAACTTTGTGAACTTAAAACCCAAAAAGCCCATGCCCGGCGTATCTCATCAAACAAATGTGGTTTGTTGTAAATAACGTGTGCATCATCATGCAGTATGCGGCTGTGCATAGTTACCCTTACCAGGCTTTCCAATTCAATAAATTTGTTTTGTAAAACTTTGTAAAAGTTAATCAACTCCTTATTGGTATCGTTTATCACTTCTACCTTACTGAGTGGCTTGCTAAAGAAAACAGCACCACCGCCAATAAACGGTTCACCATAAAGTATGTGGGCTGGTATTAAAGGGAGAATTACAGGTACTAATTTTTGTTTACCGCCGTAGTAGCTAACCGGCGTTTTTAGAGCGTGTTTCATGTTTTATTTTTTTGAGTGAAAGGCTTATTATTACCCAAAAAAATAAGACGGTATGGTAAGGAGCCATACCGTCTTTATATTCTAAAAAATTAAGAAAGCATTAAGTCTAATTCTTGTAATATTTGACTATCGCTGAGTTCAATATTTGAGGAAATTGATAAATTATTAATATCGAACCAAAGATGCCCATACTCGCCGTTTTTAAACATCTCCATTTTTAAAATACCATCTTCAATTTTAAACTCCTTAAATTGATGCGTAGCATAATAAATCGCACTTCCTTCCTCACCAGTAATTATAATTCTATTTTTATTCTTTGAAATATCAGCAGTAACAAGCATAGTTCTTTTTTTTAAACGTTAATAAATTATCTGTTTGGATAAGTTCCTATAGAAGCCCAGGCTCTTGAAATACCAGTTGCCATATTTATTAGCATTAGGTTTATCGTATATCCGGCAGGTAAGGAATATGTAGTGGTATTACTTGCTGCACTTATTTCGCCACTCCAAATTAAAGGGGCAAATAATAGGTTTATAAAAGTCAGTGTAATAGAAGCATTTGTATTATTGGATATAGTTAATTTTTTACCAACATAAAAAGATGTTCCACTTCCACTAACTCCCAAATCAATGTTTATACCGGTTATACCATTTCCGCCCCCAAGCATTATATACTCATAGCCTCTGCTATGGTGTCCTACAGTAGAATTATTTGCATACATGTCTATGTACGTATATTGATTACTACTCGTTGATCTATAAGCATTAGTTGAAGAATCATAGGATATTTTTTGTGTAAATGGTGCGCCATAACTTTGGCCAGATCCTGGTTGAGAAATAGTACCAGAGGCGGCAACAGTAGAACCTATGGATATTCCACCCCCAGCAGGTGTAGCCCAAGTACCATCGCCACGCCAATAGGTGGATACAGTTGCAGATGTGCCGCTGTTTAAATTTGTTACGGGTAAATTATCTGTAACGCCGTTTGACAATCCTACAAGGCTCCAACTGGAAGTTGTACCATCAGTTTTTAGATACTTATTTGCGTTACTTGT
>JAYURR010000163.1:0-81552 GCA_043756605.1 Chitinophagaceae bacterium | reverse complement strand
AATAACGATGCGCCACCAGGATTCTTTTCTTCGCCCGGTTGAAAAATTATTTTCACCGTGCCTTCCCAATTATTTTTTGTTTGTTCTAAAATTTTTGCGGCACCAAGTAAACAGGTTGTATGTACATCGTGTCCGCAGGCATGCATTACACCAATATTTTTCGATTTGTAAGGCACATCATTTTCTTCTGTAATGGGCAGCGCATCCATATCTGCACGCAATGCCGTTACTTTTTTTGTATGGTTATTTCCTTCTATCAAACCCACAACACCCGTTGTAGCTTTCACTTCAAAAGGAATTCCGTATTCTGTTAATTTTTTTTGTACAAAGGCCGATGTTTCAAATTCCTGGTAACTCAGCTCGGGGTTGGCATGTATATGGCGGCGGATATCAATAAATTCACCAGCATATTTTTTTGCCAGTTGCTGTATCTTATCTTTTATCATTGCTTAAAAATAACGGTAAACTACTGAAATAAAAAAGAGTTTCTAAAACAGAAACTCTTATATAAAATTGATATTATTTTGAATCGTCTTTGGCATCCTTATCAGGTTTTACCTCAATCGTGTCGGGCACTATATAAATGCCACCTGTAACCACGCCACCACGCACAATTTGCTTTTTAACCCGCTCGGCATCTGCCTTCTCCACAAAATCGCCAAACTTCATTTTAATAAAAGGTGCCTGATAACTCATAATCACTTTTTCATCGGGAAAATTCTGTAACAGATAAGCCCTTACTTTCATGGCATAATCTCTATCATCGCTTTTTAAAACAAATAAGCGGTAGCCTTTTACAAACCTGGCGGCCATTTTAATCTGCGTATTACTTACCTCAACCTGGGCCTTTGCCAGTAAATCGATCCGAGGATCTTTATTAACGGTAACTTTTTGTGCTGCAACTGTATCATCGGGCAATTGTGCAAACAAGCCATTAAAAGAAGTAACGAAGAGGGCTAAAAAAAATATTTTTTTCATTTGTTTTTTCTGATTGTGCAATTTATAAAACCTATTCCATCAATTTTGCTGCAAAGCGTCCTGCAAAAGCATAAGACTGTTGTTACAGCTTAAACGGTTGGCTCCGGCATTTAATATTTTTTTAGCATCGCTGTAATTTTTTATATCAGTTGCCACTTTTATGCCAACAATTTCTGCGAGGTGTTTGCGTATCAGTTTAAGGTGATCTGTTATCAGCCCGTTTTCCATGGTTCCGGTGCCTGCCTTTATAAAATCTACTCCTGCTGCGCCATACAAATCGCAGGCGGTAATAATTTCAGCATCTGTCATCAAACCGGTTTCAAAAATAACGGTTATTTTTTTGCCTTTACTCTTTATAACAGGCATAATGGTATTTATTTCGGTTGCCAAAAACTGCCAATCATTATTTTTAACTGCTCCCGTGTTTATCTGCATTTCAAGTTCATCGGCACCATCAATAATGGCCAGCACAATTTCGGCAACTTTGGCTTCAATAGCACTGTAGCCAAAAGGAAAGCCGGTTACCGTTGCAATTTTTACAACAGCTTCAACTGTAAACTCCTTTGCTTTTTTTACAAATAAGGGCGGCACACAAACTGTACTAAAATTATATTCAATGGCTTCGTTGCAGAGTTTTTCAACATCTGCAATAGAAGTATCGGGTTTTACGCAGGTATGATCTATATGTTCAGCAAGTATCATGTTTTACTAATAAGCTGTAAAATTAAGGATTAACTAAAACTTTATTTGATAAATGGCAATCTTTACAATTAATCATTTGTTATATTTATCGCCATATT
Organism: Chitinophagaceae bacterium; assembly: GCA_043756605.1. Taxonomy (GTDB): domain Bacteria; phylum Bacteroidota; class Bacteroidia; order Chitinophagales; family Chitinophagaceae; genus Ferruginibacter. Next base: position 79,774 of record JAYURR010000163.1, on the reverse strand, counting down.
CAATCACAAAAACCAACCTGCATGCAAAAAATAAAATTGCTGTTAATGTGCGCCTGTTTTTCGGCAAGTGCTTTGTTAGTAAATGGCCAGTCAACTTTTCCGGCAAATGATGTGGCAAACCCTAAAGACGGGTGCTATGCCTTTACCAATGCCAGCATAGTAAAAGATGCACAAAACACCCTGCAAAACGCAACGCTGGTAATACGCAGGGGAAAAATTGAAGCCGTAGGTAATAATATTGCCATACCAAAGGATGCGGTAATTATTGATTGCAATGGTAAATATATTTACCCTGCTTTTATAGATATTTATAGCGATTACGGAATGCCGGCGGCTCCACAAACTGCTGCTGGTGCCGGAGGCGGTTTTTTTCGTACCCAGCAACTAACATCAAACACCAAAGGCGCATATGGGTGGAACCAGACCATAAAACCCGAAGCAGAAGCCAGTAAAATTTTTACTGAAGATGATACCAAAGCAAAAGCCTTACGTGATATTGGTTTTGGCTCGGTGCTTACCCACCAGAAAGATGGTATTGCACGTGGTACCGGTGCATTTGTTACGCTTGCCAACCAGCCCGATAATTTTGTGCTGATAAAAGATAAAGCATCTGCACATTATTCTTTTAACAAAGGCACATCGGCTCAAAGCTACCCCAGCTCTATGATGGGTATGATTGCTTTGTTGAGACAGACGTATTTAGATGCACAATGGTACAAGAACAATCCTGCTACGGAAGGCACAAACTTATCTTTAAAAAGCTGGAACGATAATCAAAACCTGCCGCAGATTTTTGAAGCCAACGATAAATGGAATGATTTAAGGGCAGATAAAATTGGCGATGAATTTGGTGTGCAATACATTATTAAAGGCGGTGGTAACGAGTATCAACGCATAAAAGAAATGGCCAACTCCAAAGCCTCATTTATTTTATCATTAAATTATCCGGCGGCTATGGATGTTGATGATCCAAACGATTTACGCTTTGTTGGATTGGATGATCTGAAACATTGGGAACTGGCACCATCAAACCCTGCGGCTTTTGAAAAAGCAGGCATTAATTTTTGTTTAACCACTGCTGATCTTACCAATGTAACCGAGTTTATGGCTAACCTGCGTAAAGCCATTGAATATGGATTAACAGAACCAAAAGCATTAGAGGCACTTACAAAAATACCGGCAACTTTGTTGGGTATGTATGATAAAGTGGGCAGCCTGGAAGCTGGAAAAATTGCTAATTTTTTAATTACAAGCGGACCCATTTTTGCAGAAAAAACAGTGTTGATACAAAACTGGACACAGGGGATTAAAAATGCTGTTAAAGAAGAGAACTGGTACGATGTAAAAGGCACTTATAATTTAATGACCAACGGTATTGGCGGCGCAAGGGATTTTTCGCTGGAGCTAAAAGATGCTGCTGTAGCGAGTTTTATAAGCAAAGATACTTTGACCGGCAAATATAGCTACGATGGTAAAATAGTAAAACTAAGTTATACCGAAGGCCGTGGGCCAAATGCCAAAGAAACTATTTTAAGCGGTATTGCAACCGGTAATGTCTGGAATGGCAGAGGAAGTGATGCACAGGGAAATTTATTTACCTGGACAGCAACGCTTGATAAAAAAGCAGAAATAAAAGCTGATACCATAAAGCCAAAACAACCATTGGTTTTAGGGAAAGTAACCTATCCATTCTTAAGTTATGGTTGGGAAGAATTGCCTACTCAAGGTTCCATTTTAATTAAAAATGCAACCGTTTGGACAAGCGAAAAAGATGGCAAGCTGGAGAATACAGATGTATTGGTTAAAGCAGGAAAAATTGTTGCTGTTGGAAAAAATTTAACCGATGCTACAGCAAAAATTATTGATGGCACCGGCAAACATGTTACTGCCGGCATTATTGATGAACACTCACATATTGCATCTTCATCTACCAACGAGGGCGGGCAAAGTGTAACCTCCGAAGTGCGTATTGGCGATAACATAAACCCCGATGATATGAATATTTATCGCCAGCTTAGCGGCGGCGTTACCAGCTCTCATATATTGCATGGCTCGGCCAATACCATTGGCGGACAAACACAATTAATAAAACTCCGCTGGGGTGCAAACGACCAGGATTTAAAATTTGCCGGTGCCGATGGTTTTATAAAATTTGCCTTGGGCGAAAATGTAAAAAGAAGTTCGGCTGCAACCGGCAACACCCGTTTTCCCGATACACGTATGGGTGTTGATCAGATTTTTATGGATGCTTTTCAACGGGCAACCGATTACCAGAATGCCTGGAAAGCTGTAGATGAAAATAATAAAAAGAAAGGCGCAGCACCCATGTTTGTACGCAGAGATTTAGAGCTGGATGCATTGGTTGAAATTATGAATAAGAAAAGGTTTATTACCTGCCACTCGTATGTACAAAGCGAAATTAATGCTGCCATGAAAGTGGGAGATAAATTCGGATTTGCCTTCAACACCTTCACCCATATTTTAGAAGGATACAAAGTGGCAGATAAGATGAAAGTACATGGTGCCGCAGTTTCTACCTTTAGCGATTGGTGGAATTATAAAATGGAAGTAGTAGATGCCATTCCGTACAACGCCTACATTATGCACCAGGTTGGGTTAAACGTTGCCATCAACTCAGATGATGCAGAAATGGCCCGCCGCTTAAACCAGGAAGCTGCCAAGAGCGTAAAGTATGGCGGCATGAGCGAAACTGATGCGTTAAATATGGTAACCATCAACCCGGCAAAAATGATGCATGTGGATGGTAAAACGGGAAGCATTAAAATTGGTAAAGATGCCGACCTGGTTTTGTGGAGCGATAATCCATTATCAATTTACGCCAGGGCAGAAAAAACAATTGTTGATGGTATTATTTATTTCGACAGGGAAAAAGATGCAACCATGCGCCTTGCTAATAAAAACGAAAAAGCAAGGCTGATACAAAAATTAACCATTGCAAAAAAAGCAGCAACACCCGGCGCAGGTGCCGGTGCAGGCGGCCGTGGTGCAAGGCCAAGGTTTGAGGTGATTAACAGTTGTGCCGATCACGATCATCACAACCATGGCCTGCTTGGTATAGATGCGGATGATGAAGAAATAAATAATTAATTAAAGATTAAAAAACAATTATGAAAAAAATAATTTTTTATATAAGCTGCCTGTTTTTAATACACAATGTTGTTAATGCGCAGGAAACCATGCTGCCTGCTTTACCACAAAAAGAAACCATTGCATTAACCAATGCAACCATTCATGTTGGCAACGGCCAGGTAATCAATAATGGCACTGTTATTTTTAAAGATGGTAAAATTACCGAAGTATCAGCTAATGCATCAACAGCCGGTACAAAAATTATAGACTGTAGCGGCAAACACATTTATCCAGGTTTAATTTTATCGGCATCGCAACTGGGTTTAATTGAAGTAAACAGTAACCGGGCTACGGTTGATGCATTGGAGATAGGCGAAATGAACGCCAGCATACGGTCAATTGTTGCTTATAACACCGATTCAAAAGTGATAAACACCTTACGCACCAACGGAATTCTGCTGGCAAGTGTAATTCCCGCCGGAGGTATTATCTCTGGTTCTTCATCAGTTGTACAGTTAGATGCATGGAGCTGGGAAGATGCAGCATACAGAAGTGATGTTGGCCTACATTTCCGCATGCCATCTTTATTAAACCGTACCAGGGGCCGTGGAGGTTTTGGCGGCCCTCAACCTGCCGCCGACCCTGTAAAAACCGGGCTGGAACAGATTGAAAAAGTAAAAGTTTTTTTCAGAGAAGCAAAAGCATACCTGGCCGAAAACAAACATGAAAATACCAACCTTAAATTTGAAGCGGTAAAAAATCTTTTTGCTAAAAAACAAAAACTGTTTGTGCATTGCAATATTGTAAAAGAAATGTTGCTGGCAGTTGATTTTGCAAAAGAGTTTGGTTTTGATGTGGTGTTGGTTGGCGCAGTTGATAGCTGGCAGATTGCCGACCTGTTAAAGCAAAACAACATTGCTGTAATCTTAAATCAGTTGCACGATTTGCCGGCCATGATTGATGATGATATTGATCAGCCTTATAAAACTCCGTACCTGTTGCAAAAAGCTGGTGTATTATTTTGCATTAACGATGATGATGCTAACAGCCGTTACCGCAACCTGCCATTTAATGCCGGCACTGCTGCTGCTTATGGCCTTAGCAAAGAAGAAGCCTTGAGTGCTGTTACATTAAACGCTGCAAACATTTTGGGCATTGCCGATAAAACCGGCAGCCTTGAAACCGGCAAAGATGCCAACATAATTGTAAGCGTAGGCGATATTTTAGACATGCGTACAAATATTATTACGCAGGCATTTATACAGGGCCGCCAGGTTGATTTAAACAATAAACAAAAACAATTGGCAGAAAAGTATGAAACCAAATATGGTATAAAATAAACAAAACTGTAGCTCAAAAATCCCGTTTTAAAAGCGGGATTTTTTTTTATCCCCCGCACTTGGCTATTTATTGCGTTACATTGCACAACAATCTCGTTTTTAAAAATCAAGGCATGCAAGGCTTTTTGTAGAAATTCATCTACAACCAGGCAGAATTAAGCCTACACTATAAATATATTTATTCACATCAACCGTTATACATTTTTATGCATTGCTTTGTACGGCAAAATAAATTTATATTTAAAATTATTCGTTTCACGTAAATGATGTTATCCCGCTACAAATCCTCTATCAGATTAATTGCTGCTATTATCATAATTGCCGGTTTACTCGTGATTATTGGTTGGCTAACAGGCAACGAGCACCTGAAAAGTGTTGTACCAGGTTTGCCAACTATGAAATTTAATACGGCAATCTGTTTTATATTAGCAGGCACCTCGCTATACCTGCTCAGCTGTTATAAAAAAATCAATCAAAATCTTCAGCTATTTACCACTTCGGCCCTGTTTATTATTATTCTGTTAACGCTTATTGAAATTTATACCAATGCAGCCATTAATATAGATGAGTGGTTTGTAATAGATGTTGGCGATCGGCTTATGGATAAACCTGATCCCGGCAGAATGGCAACCTCTACTGCTTTTTGTATGTTATTATGCTGTATCACATTTATTTTTTCTGCTTCCACAAAAAAATACCTTAAAATAGCCGGGCAATATGCCTTGCATCTTGTAACACTCATTTCGTTTATAGCCATACTGGGTTATATATACAAAATACCCCAGTTTTATACGTTATCCTTTCTTTCATCAATGGCTATAAGTACGGCCGTATTACTGTTTCTCTTATCTCTGGCAGCTTCCTTTATTAATTACTCATTTGGCTTTACAGGTTTATTTACTGGTAAAAGAATGGGCTCTATAATGGCCAGAAGCTTGTTTCCTGTAACTGTTTTTGTAGTAGTTATTCTTGGCTCAATCAGGTTGCAACTGCATTGGAAAAATATGGTTTCGGTAGATTTTGGAATTGCACTATTTGCTACATCATTTATATTGGTAAGTCTTTTACTTATTGCATACACAGCGTATTATCTGAATAAAGTTGATCATAAAAGAAGCCAGGCCGAAGAAATGCTTAAAGAGATGAATATTAGTCTTGAGCAAAAGGTACAGGACAGAACGCATGAAATAAAAAAGGTTAAAGATAACCTGGTGCTTGCTACCAAAACATCGGGTATTGGTATTTGGGAGTGGAATGCAACGGATGGGAAATTTATATGGGATGAAAAAATGTTCAGCCTGTATGGCATACCTGTAAACCATGGCTTAAATCTTTATAAAGTGTGGAAATCGGCGATTATTACCGAAGATGTAGAACGGCTTACAAAAGCAGTTTATAAAGTTGTAAACAATGCAGCAGAACTTAATCTGGAGTATGGTATTAACTGGCCGGATGAATCGGTTCATTATATACAATCCAATACCATTACCCAAAGAGATGAGCAAGGTAAAGCAGTAAGAATTATTGGTACCAATGTTGAGATAACAATACAAAAAGAGGCATATAAAAAAATACAGCACAGCGAAGAAAAATTTCGAAACCTGTTGGAATCTGCACCAGATGCTGTTGTTATAGTAAACAAAAAAGGCATTATTGAATTAATAAACCGGCAAACCGAAAAATTATTTGGATATACCAGAGATGAGATGATTGGTATGCCGGTAGAAATGCTGTTGCCCGCCGAAATAAAAAACATACACCAGCAAAACAGAACCGATTTTTTCAGCAATCCCAAAACCCGTTCCATGGGAAGTGGCTTAAACCTTTTTGCTGCAAGAAAAGGAGGCGAAAAATTTCCGGTAGAAATTAGTTTATCGCCGCTTGAAACCGGAGATGGTTTACTGGTATCTGCCGCCATCAGAGACATATCTGAAAACAGGAATATGCTGGAAGCCCTCAGAAAAAGTGAAGAGCAGCTAAAAGCAATTTTTACCGGTGCACCGGATGCAATTATTGTAATTGATGAAGAAGGATTGGTTTTTCAATGGAACCAGCAGGCAACAAATATTTTTGGCTGGACGGCAGAAGAAGTTACAGGCCACTCATTAAGCGAAACCATTGTGCCCCCCAAATACCGTGATGCCCACAAGGGTGGTATGAGCAGGTTTTTAAAAACAGGCAAAAGCACCATACTGGGTACAAACATAGAAATTCAGGCCATCACAAAAAATAATATTGAGGTTGATATAGCCCTTACCATTTCGCCTATACAAATGAAGGGCCACCAGATGTTTATTGGTTTTATAAGAGATATTACCCAGCAAAAAAAGAAAGACGAAATCATTCTAAATAACGAACGTAAGTTCAGGATGGCACTGGGCATAATGGGTGATAATGTTTGGGAACATGATTTTATAACCGATAAAACCTTTTTTGCCGAAACCATACACGAATTTATAGGCTACACCAATCAAGAAATTTCTGATGAAGCTGCAATTTGGTGGAGGCTTGTACACCCAGATGACCATTGGATGCTGAAACAAAGTGATGCAGATTACAGAGCCGGTATAAGCAACAGCCACCATCTGGAGTACAGAATACACAACAAGCAAGGCAAACTTAAATGGGTGCTGGACCGTGGTGTGGTAGTTGAAAAAGATAAAGACGGTAAACCCTTAAAAGTTATAGGCACCCATACAGATATTACTGCCCGTAAAAATGCGGAAGCCAGTATAAACAAACTTAAAAAACAGTTTCAGTCTTTTATGGAACATATCCCTGCCATGGCATGGATTGTAGATAAAAAATCGGTTTACCAGTTTACAAACGACAATTATGTTACTACTTTTTACAACGATCTGGAAAATGGTGACCATGAACAATTGGTAGGAAAAAGTTTTTTTGAATTATTTCCACAAGAAATAGCAGAATTATATAAAACCAATAATGATTTTGTTTTTAACAGCAACAAAGTATTGGAAACCATAGAACCCTCGGTTGATAGAGCAGGAAATAAAATAACACTTAAAGTATTTAAATTTCCGTTACAGATAAGCAATGCAGAAACCTTGCTGGGCGGCATTGCCATCGATATTACAGAGCTGGTTAAAGCCGAAGAAAACATGCGGCTATTGAATCAAAAAATAACTGCCTCCAATAATGAACTGGAGCAGTTTGCCTACGTTGCCAGTCACGATCTGCAGGAGCCGCTGCGTATGGTAAGCAGTTTTATGCAACTGTTAGAGAAAAAATACAGTCCTCAATTAGATGATACTGCCAAACAATACATTCATTTTGCTGTTGATGGTGCAGATCGGATGAAAAAACTTATTCTGGACTTGCTGTCTTTTTCAAGAATTGGTACAGAACAGCAATTTAATGATGCCGTTGATTTAAATGAGGTATTAAGTGAAGTAAAGCTGAACCTGATGAATGCAATTTCGGAGAGCAATGCAACCATTGAGGTTGAAAAACTGCCTTTGATAAAAGCAAACAAGGTGCAGATTGTACAATTGTTTCAAAACCTGGTAAACAATGCTATTAAATACCGGAGTGAAAAAAATCCTGTAATAAAAATAGGATGTATTCAGGAATCTGAATACTACAGATTTTTCGTAAAAGATAATGGCATAGGAATTGACAGCAAGTACTTTGAAAAAATATTTATTATTTTTCAAAGGCTGCATACACGTACCCAATTTTCAGGAACGGGCATTGGTTTATCAATTTGCAAAAAAATTGCAGAAAAACACCGGGGGCATTTAACCGTAGAGTCAACATTGGGCGAAGGCAGCGTATTCAGTTTTTATTACCCTAAAAAATAACATTTTATGAAAGACGTACACATTTTACTGGTAGAAGACAATGAAGGAGACATTATACTTACCAGAGAGGTTTTTGAAAATTCTGGTTTAGAAAATCCCCTTTCCATAGCGAGAGATGGAGAAGAAGCATTGGATTTTATATACCAGCGTAGTAAGTTTGCAAATGTAAAAAGGCCCGACCTTATTTTGCTCGACATCAACATCCCTAAAATGAACGGTAAAGAAGTTTTAGCCATCATAAAAAAAGATGAAAATTTAAAAACCATTCCGGTAATTATGCTCACCACTTCATCTGCCGATGATGATATTCTGGACTCTTACCGAAATCATGCAAATTGCTTTATAACCAAGCCCATGAGTTTTGAAGGCTTTACAAATGCTGTTGCCGAAATAAAAAATTTCTGGTTTAGCAGGGACACCATGCTTTCAAAAAAATAATGTATTTAGAAACCATAACAACAATAATTGAAGATAATCCCGGCGATTTGTTAATACTGCGTACTCAATTGAAAGCAGCAGGCTGGCCATTAAAAAACACCCACGATATATCTACCCTTGCAGAAGCGGTAGAAAACCTGAAAAGCAATAAACCATCTGTAATTCTTATCGACCTTAACCTCCCTGATAGCAATGGTCTGGAAACATTTTTAACTATACAAGGCATTGCTCCCGAAGTGCCCATTATAATTTTGTCGGGTATCGATGATACAGATTTATCTATACAGGCTGTGCAGGCCGGCGCTCAGGATTTTTTGGTTAAAGGCGAGTTTGAAGATAAATTATTACTGAAAACAATTTTATACAGTATCGAAAGAAAAAAAACACAGTTAAAAATTGAAGAAGCCAATAATCGTTATGTGTATGCCTCCAGGGCCACTAACGATCCACTTTGGGACTGGGATATAAAGTCGAACGAAATTTTATGGAACAATAAAGTAAGCATATTCGGATATCCGGACTGCCTACGGAAAAATAATTTGTGGCGTTTAACCAATATTCATCCGGAAGATGCAGAAAGGATCGGTAACAGGATTAATGAACTACTTGAAACCAGCTTTGATCAATGGAGTGAGCAATACAGGTTCCGCTGTGCAGATGGCAGTTATAAACATATATCCGACCGGGGCTTTGTACTGCGAGACAAAAATAACTTGCCTCACCGGATGATTGGTACCATGCAGGATATTACAGAGCAGGTTTTAGGCCAGCAGAAACAGGAAAATGAAAAAGAAGAAAATCAAAAAGCTATTTTAAAAGCTGAAATAGAAAGCCAGGAAAAACAGCGTAACCAGATTGGAAGCGAACTCCACGATAATGTAAACCAGATACTGGCTGCGGCCAATATGCACCTGAGCCTAATTAAAAAAGGAGATGAAACAAGGGCTTTTGAGTTTATAAACGAAAGTAAAAATTTAATAAAAAAAGCAGTTGATGAAATACGTAAGCTTACCCACAATATAGATACATCTCATCTGGATAAAATGAAGCTTTCAGAAGCACTTAAAGTACTTATTGGTGATGTGAATGCATTGAATGTAATCGACATTAAAATGAACCACTCGGTTGATAATATTGATATACCAGCTCCCGTTGTGTTAACTGTTTACCGCATAATACAGGAACAGTTAAATAATATTCTAAAACATGCCGAAGCAACAGAAGTTCGCATTCAGCTTCATGCAGTGGACGATCTGATAAAACTTAATATCACAGATAATGGTAAGGGTGCCAATCTTGAAACTGTAAAAAGAAGTATGGGCCTTTCAAATATGAAGAACCGTGCAAAAGCTTATGATGGGAAAGTAGATTTTTTTACAACTCCTCATAAAGGATTTACTGTTGCAGTTGAAATACCACTCAAACATTCAGTGCAATAACCAGGTTTTCAGTTTCCTTCCTTTTTTACTTAGCTATAATCTTCAATCTGCAGCCTTTAAAAACGGCTGCTTACTATTTAATTATAGCTAAAAATCAATTTAAACTAATTCCTGCCTTATAAACCACAGTGAAAACAAAAAAGCAGCATGCTTATACAGCTTTTACTAAGTAAAAATACTGTGAATAGATATTTTTATACGTACATGAATAAAGCATCAAAAATTATATTTACATTAGACTTTGTAAAAAACTTTACACTCACAAAAAAACTAGACAATGAAAAAAATTTTCTATTCCGCCAGCTTAGCATTGCTGCTCACCGGCTCAATCATCAGTTGTAAAAAAGCTCCTGCCGATGATCTTAATGCAAATGCACTTACACAAAATGAAAAGGATCTGATTGTTTCTGCCGGCTTTAATGGCAACTGGGCCGAAAGAACTGCTGAAGGCAGCTATTTGATTGAAGGAGATATCCTGTTAACTTCTGCACAATTAAATGAACTGGTTGGAGTAAACCCGCATGAACTTATAGTAGCAAACGAAGAACATTATCGCACAACAAATGTGGTGAGTGTACCTAGCTCGGGCCAACGAATAATTACTGTAAGATTGGGTTCTGGTTTTCCCAGTTATTATTCTACCGGTTTAGATCAGTCATTGGCAAGGTATAACAACCTTAATCTTAGAATCAGGTTTCAAAGGGTAACTTCAGGTGGTGATATTGTGATATCCGGTGCTAATCTTGGAACAACCTCTGGCGGAGGCTGTATTTTAGGTCAGGCATCTGGCTTCCCTTCTGCAAATGGTAATCCAAGCAAGGGATTTACACTCAGCACAAGCAGTTGCGCTACCAGCTATTTAAGCACGGCTAACAAAGCTGATGAAGTGATGGCTCATGAAATTGGTCACTGCATCGGTTTCCGTCATACGGATTATATGAACAGGTCAAGTTGCGGACAGAATTCAAATGAAGGTTCTGCCGGTGTGGGTGCCATTTGGATTCCTGGCACACCAACAACAGTTACAGGCTCTTATAATTCCTGGATGATGGCATGTACCAATGGAAATCCTGCTTTCAGTTCGGCTGATGGTACCGCTTTGAATTATGTTTATTAATAACTCAGAAAATAAATTAAATTGTATCTTCTAGTTTATCATTCTAACTAAAAAACTAAAAAATGAAAAAAACGCTTTACGCTGCCGGATTAGTGTTGATGCTTGCCGGTGTTTTTATTAGCTGTAAAAAGGCTCCTGCCGATGATGTAAACCCCAACGCTTTAACACAGGCCGAGAAAGGGCTTGTTGCCGCCGCAGGATTTAACAGCAATTGGGCTGAAAGAACTGCCGATGGTAATTACCTGATAGAAGGAGATGTTGTTGTAACCAAAGCCCAATTAACTGAAATGGCTGGTGCCACTCCATCAAATTTTATCATTGTTGGTAATGAAGAACATTATCGCACTTTCAATGTAGTAAATACAGGTGGTGGTGTACGAACCATAACTATAAGCCTTGGTTCAGGTTTCCCGGCTTATTATTCTACAGCATTAGATAATGCATTAGCCAGGTATAATAGTTATGGACTAACCATTAATTTTCAGCGGGTGGCTTCAGGCGGTGAGATATCAATAACCGGTGCAAATTTAGGCACATCAGGTGGAGGCTGTATTCTTGGACAGGCTTCCGGATTTCCAACTGCCAGCGGAAACCCTTCTCCTGGTTTTACACTAAGTACAAGCAGTTGTGCAACTACTTATTTAAATACAGTTGATAAAGCTGATGAAGTTATGGCTCATGAAATTGGCCATTGCATTGGTTTCCGTCATACTGATTATAAAAGGAGAGCCAGTTGCGGACCTGGCGGTGGTGAGTCTGCAGGAACAATTGGAGCAGTATGGATTCCGGGAACACCAACAAATGTTTCAGGCAGTTACAATTCATGGATGATGGCCTGTACAAACGGCAGCCCCTTATTTAATGGAGATGATGGAATTGCTTTGCAATATGTTTATTAAGAAATAACTATTTGTTTTTTAATCCCTTTCCGCTACGGAAAGGGATTTTTTAATTACAGATTTAAATTCAATTAATCGGTAATTTTATTCTTTCGCAATTTATCCGGCAGCTAATGATGATGTATCAATTTTTTACAGTTTTAAATAAAGGAAAAATGGTTGTAATTTTTCTTTTATTATTCAATCTTGATTCATTTTCGCAAATCAGGCAAGGTTCTGGTACAAAAAATCAATATTTAATTTACACAGATACTGTAAACCAATCTTATCAAAAAGACAGGGCTTATTACCTAATTTCGTGGAATGAAAAAATGCCAGCATCCATAAGCACTGTAAGAATGCTGGATGAAAAAACCGCTGTAATAAAAATTTTATCTAAAACTGAGTTTGAATATTTAAATCAACAGTTTAGTATTACTGCTGCAAATAACCAATGGAAATATTCGCCTGCCCTGCTAAAAAAAATTGTCAATAAAAAGCAGGATATTTTAGAAAGCTTTATCATAACAGGTAATAATATTGATGAGCTGCAATCTGCATTAAAATCTCAATCAGCCTTTATTACAACAACCGGCATTAACAAGCCATCAAACTCACTTGTAGTAAAATGCAAAGCATCTTTTATAAAAAATACTATAGCCCCTTTACGTGAAGTAATCTTTATTGACAGCTATGTTGCTCCACAAACCGAAATAGGCATCATTGGCTACAGCAGAAATTTTCATGGCATCAACCAGCTTGATTATTTAATACCTGCAGCAAATGGAAAAAATATTGTAACAGGCATTAAGGAACAAAAAATGGAACCCGCAGATCTGGACCTGTATAAAAGAGTGTTGCCTTCTTCACTTGCTTCGGCAACGGTGAGCAACCATGCTACAGTAATATCTTCCATAATTGGCGGAGCCGGTAATAGTTTTTACAACGGCCGGGGAATTGCCAATAGCTGTACATTTTATTCAAGCTCTTTCTCCAATCTTTTTACAGATGATGCAGCAATATTAAATACAAATAAAGTAACGGTACAAAATCATTCTTATGGAACCATTGTGCAGCAGTTTTATGGTGCAGAAGCTGTGAGTTATGATCTGCAAACCTGGCAAAATAAAAATTTTGTGCATGTTTTTTCTGCCGGTAACAGCGGCAAACTTGCACCAACAGAAGGTAAATATGCAGGCTTAACCAACTATGCTAACCTTACCGGTAATTTTAAAATGGCTAAAAATATTATTGCTGTTGGGGCAATTGATAATGCTGGCAATATTCCCACAGAAAGTTCATCTGGCCCGGCGTATGATGGAAGATTAACGCCGCAGTTAACAGCCCTGGGGCCAAACGGCACATCCGATGCTGCAGCAGTTGTGAGCGGTACAATTGCGGTAATGCAACAGGTTTATGCAGATAGTAATAGCCAAACTCTTCCACCGGCATCACTTGTTAAAGCAATAATTTTTAATACTGCCGATGATATTTATAAACCCGGTATTGATTATAAAACCGGATACGGGTTGATAAATAGTTATGCCGCAGTAAGAGCCGTGCAACAAAAAAATTATGATGGAAGTGCTCTGTCGCAAAATCAATTCTGGACAAAAAATATTACTGTTCCGGCAAACACAGCACAATTAAAAATTTCACTGGCCTGGACGGATACTGTTGCAACACTAAACAATAACAAAGCCCTCATCAACGATCTGGATATTGAATTAACAGAAATTAGTACAGGAAATATTTTTAAGCCCTGGGTACTAAGTGCTGCTGCAAACATTGATTCTTTAGCAAAGCCAGCAGTACGAAAAAGAGATTCGCTCAACACCGCCGAACAAATAAGTATTCAATTGCCAACCGCAGGCAATTACCAGGTAAAAGTTACGGGCACCAGCATAAGCAACACTGCTGTGCCTTTTCATATTGCTTACAATACCGACACACTTAATACATTCATTTTCACCAGCCCCCAACATACTTCAGATGTTAACCGGGCCGAGAATGAAATACTAAGTATTAAATGGAAAACATTTGTTGCTGATACAAATCAAACCGGCAACTTATCTATCAGCTATAATAATAGAACTACCTGGCAATTAATTAAGCAATCGCATAAAATATATACCAACCAGTTTCAATGGCCAATAAAAGATACAGCTTCAACAGCCATATTAAAAATGGAAACAACTTTTGGGGTATTTTTTTCTACAAGTTTTATCATCAGCAAAGTGATAAATACAAAAGTAGATTTTATTTGTGCCGATTCTTTTCAACTATCGTGGGATAAGCATATTTATGCAAATGCCTATAAAATATTTGCATTAACCGATAGTGCATTTTTAAAACCAATACTTACTGTTACCGATACATTTAAGGTATTTAAAAGAGCTGACTATCCAAACCTGGTTTATGCCGTTGAACCTTTGTTAAGCAATAACATTGCTGCTGCAAGAAGCATAGCCAGCAATATTGAAGTGCAGGGCGTGTATTGTTTTTACAAAACTTTTTATTATAACCAGCTTGATGGTAATAATATTGATTTAATTCTTGAATTAAGTGCGCCAGTATTTGTTGACAGTGTTTTCTTTGAAAGGGTATCGCCGCAGGGGCAATTGCTGCAAACTTATGGCGGTATAAAAATAATAAGCAACAATCCGCAGTACACTCAGTTTGTAAATAACCTTATCAGGGGCATCACTTATTTCAGAAGCAAAATAAAACTGAAAAATGGCGCCATTGTTTATACAGATATTATTTCGCTTTTAACTTCGGGCAGGCAAAACATTATTTTTTATCCAAACCCGGTAAGTAAAAACGGAGTATTAAATTATGTGCTGATGCAGGGCATTGCTGCCGATAACCGCATACAGTTTTTTGATATCACCGGCAGGTTGGTTAAAAATTTTTCAGCGCTGCCAACCAGTATTGATATTTCAACATTTCCAACAGGTGTAATTATTTATAAATTGTTTGGCAGCAACGGTAAGCCTTTGGAAACAGGAAAGCTTGTAATAACAAGATAAGCTCATTCTCTTCATAAATTGTTTTAGTAGTATCTTTATTGCTATAATGATTTATCTATGCAAAAAATAGCAGAATCAGAACTAATCATCAATAACCGTGGTGGCATTTACCATTTGGATGTACGGCCCGAAGAACTGGCAGAAACCATCATTGTGGTTGGCGATCCCGAACGTGTAAAAAAAGTAAGTGCTCATTTTGATAAGATAGAACACAAACTTCAGCACCGGGAGTTTATTACACACACCGGTTATATCGGCAATAAACATTTGTCTGTAATATCTACAGGCATTGGGCCCGATAATATTGATATTGTGTTTAACGAGTTGGATGCACTGGCAAATATTAATTTTGAAACAAGGCTTATAAAAGAAAAACTCACCAAACTCAATATCATCCGCTTTGGCACATCAGGTTCTTTACAGGCCGATATTCCTGTAGATAGTTTTGTGGCATCAACACATGGTTTGGGTTTGGATAACCTGCTTAATTTTTACAGTTACATAAAAACGGATGATGATAAGGCAATGATTGATGCATTTATTGCACAAACAAATCTGGATACCGCCATCACCAATCCTTACGCATTCAGCGGCAGCCAAATGCTTTTACAAAAATTCGGCAGCGATTTTTACAAAGGCATTACGGTAACCTGTCCTGGTTTTTTTGGCCCGCAGGGCAGAGTGTTGCGTTTGGGATTAAGCAGTCCGGGCCTGGTTGACAAGCTAACCCATTTCAGTTTTAATAATCACCGAATCACTAACTTTGAAATGGAAACATCGGCCATTTATGGTTTGGGAAAATTGATGGGGCATGAATGCCTGAGCATTAATGTCATCATCGCCAACCGGGTGGCTAAAGAGTTTTCAAAAGACAGTAATGCAGCTGTAGAAAAATTAATTGTAAAATCTTTGGAGGCTTTAACGGCTTCTTAAAAACGGGATTTCATGTTGAGCCTTTCGAAACATGATTCAGACAGAATAAATTTAAACCGGCTTCGACAAGCTCAGCCTGACAGTAAAATGAAAACAAGATGATTGCAACTAAAACAATACCTGACTTTTCTTTATCGCCACATGTTGACCAGGTGGGTATTGAAGAAAGAGCCAGCCGCTTTACCAAACGAAGCATAAAAAACGAAACCAAATTAAATGGTTTGCTGCTTGCACTGAACATGATTGACCTTACCACGCTGGAAGGAAAAGATACCGAAGGAAAAGTAAAACAACTTTGTTATAAAGCCATTCATTTGCATGACTCATATCCCGGTTTACCAACGGTGGCAGCCATTTGTGTTTATCCATCGATGGTGAAAGTGGCGAAGAAAGCATTAGAAGGTTCAGGCGTAAAAGTTGCATCAGTAGCAACAGCATTCCCCAGCGGCCAGGCACCACGTGATGTAAAAATTAGAGATACAAAATATGCCGTTCAGAATGGCGCCGATGAAGTGGACATGGTAATCTCCAGAGGAAAATTTTTAGAAGGCGAATACAATTTTGTGTTTGATGAGATTGCCGCCATTAAAGAAGCCTGCGGTGAGGCAAGATTAAAAGTAATTTTAGAAACAGGTGAACTGGTTACCTACGACAAAGTGCGCAAGGCAAGTGATATTGCCATGTATGCCGGTGCCGATTTTATAAAAACATCCACCGGAAAAATTTCGCCTGCCGCAACCATGCCGGTAACTTTAGTGATGCTGGAAGCCATCCGTGATTTTTATTACAAGACCGGAAAGAAAATTGCGATGAAACCCGCCGGCGGTATTTCAAAATCGAAACTGGCTTTGCATTATTTAGTAATGCTGAATGAAACTTTAGGTGAAGGCTGGATGAATAATGAATGGTTCAGATTTGGCGCAAGCAGCCTGGCAAATGATATACTGATGCAGTTGATGAAACAGAAGACGGGTGTTTATCAGAGTGCAAATTATTTTTCAATAGACTAATGCAGGTTTAATAGGTTTGAAGTTTAAAAAGTTTAAAGTTATTATGGCAACCATTACAAGATTTGAAGAAATAATATCCTGGCAGGAAGCAAGGGAACTTAATAAAACAATCGGAAATTTAATTGACGGCAACAGATTCAAAACTAATTTTAGATTGATAAATCAAATTGAGGGTTCTGCCGGTTCTATAATGGACAATATTGCTGAAGGTTTTGAGAGAGGCGGTAACAGAGAATTTATCCAGTTCCTGTTTATTTCAAAAGCCTCTTGTGGAGAATTACGTTCTCAGCTTTACAGGGCACTAGACCGGAATTATATAACACAACAGGAATTTGATCTGTTCTCTGTTCATGCAATGAAAATCAGTAGTCTTATTCAAAAATTAATATCATACCTCGAAAACTCAGAAATTAAAGGTGTTAAGTATAAAGGGAGATAACTGAGCATAAAAAAACTTCTTAAACTCCTTAAACCTTTTAAACTTATTAAACTTACAAAATGGCAAAAGCAATAAAAAATAACACCTTAAAATTAAAATTTGATTCTGCAAGAAACCTTGCACCGGCACCTGAAAGCAAAAGCGCCGCTAAAATAGATCCGCAGTACGATCTGTTCATTAATGGTAAATTTGAAAAACCGCAGAGCAAAAAATATTTTGCAACCATAAACCCGGCTACGGAAGAAAAATTATCGATGATTGCAGAAGCAAATACTGCCGATGTAAACAAAGCTGTTGTGGCTGCAAGATCTGCCTACGACAAGACCTGGAAAAAAATGCCTGCTGCCGAAAGGGCAAAATATATTTATCGCATTGCCCGTATGATACAGGAACGTGCAAGAGAATTTGCCATCATTGAAACTTTAGACGGCGGCAAGCCCATTCGTGAGAGCCGTGATTTTGATGTGCCAACCGCAGCCAACCATTTTTTTTATTATGCAGGCTGGGCAGATAAACTGGAATATGCTTTTCCTAACCGAAGAACAGAACCTTTAGGTGTTGCAGGGCAGATCATACCCTGGAATTTTCCTTTGCTGATGGCCGCCTGGAAAATTGCACCGGCATTGGCTTGTGGTAATACGGTTGTTTTAAAACCTGCAGAAAATACTTCACTCACTGCATTAAAACTTGCAGAAATTATTCAGGAAGCTGATTTGCCGCCAGGCGTTGTAAATATAATTACTGGCGCTGGTGCAACAGGTGCCGCAATTGTTAATCATGCCGATGTAAATAAAATTGCTTTCACCGGTAGTACCGATGTTGGAAAAATAATTCAGCTTGCCATTGCAGGCACCAATAAAAAAGCAACTTTAGAATTAGGTGGCAAAGCAGCCAATATTATTTTTGATGATGCACCGCTTGACCAGGCTGTGGAAGGTGTTATCAACGGTATCTTTTTTAACCAGGGCCATGTGTGTTGTGCAGGCTCACGCCTGTATGTACAGGAATCTGTTTTTAAAGAAGTTGTACGTAAATTAAAAGACAGATTGGAAACATTGATTGTTGGCGACCCGATGGATAAGAACACCGACATTGGAGCCATCAACTCAAAAGCACAATTAGACATCATAAATAAATACATAAAAATTGGTCAGCAGGAAGGTGCAGAAATGTACCAGTCTTCATGCGCATTACCCAAGAAAGGATTTTATTGCAGGCCAACCATCTTTACCAATGTGGCACAAAGCAACCGCATCGCACAGGAAGAAATTTTTGGGCCAGTATTGGCCATACAAAGTTTTAGAACAGACGATGAAGTGATTGAAAAAGCAAACAACTCGCCATATGGCCTTAGCGCAGGAGTATGGACTGACAAGGGTTCCAAGATATTCAATCTTACAACAAAATTAAGAGCAGGCGTTATTTGGGCAAATACATTTAATAAGTTTGATCCTACATCTCCATTCGGAGGATATAAAGAAAGTGGTTATGGAAGAGAAGGTGGGTTACATGGATTATCGGCTTACGTGAATGTAGTTTAACATGTTGCAGAGGTTTAAAAGGTTCCAAAAGTTGAACCAACCTCTTAAACTTATTAAACCTTTTAAACTTTTTAAACAAGAATTATGGCAACAACAGAAAAACGACTTGAAGTTTTAAAAACTTATAAAATATATATTGGCGGACAATTTCCCCGCACTGAATCCGGCAGATATTATGTTGCCACAAACAGCAAAAAAGAAAATCTGGCAAATGTTTGCCTGGGATCGAGAAAAGATTTTAGAGATGCTGTTGTTGCCGCCAGAAATGCTTTTGGCGGCTGGAGCGGCAGGGCTGCTTTTAACCGTGGACAAATTTTGTATCGTATTGCCGAAATGCTGGAAGGAAGGAAAGCACAATTCATTGATGAATTGATGAAACAGGATTCAACAAAGACTCAGGCAGAAAACGAAGTGAATCTATGTATTGACCGTTTAATTTATTACAGTGGTTGGTGCGATAAATTTCAGCAACTCTTCAGTTCTGTAAACCCGGTTGCTTCATCGCATTTTAATTTTTCGGTTCCGGAACCTACCGGTGTGGTGGCTGCCATTGCTCCGCAGAATGACTCTTTATTAGGATTGGTTTCTGTAATTGCTCCCATAATCGCCGGCGGAAATACCTGCATCGTTTTAGCGTCTGCAACAAAACCACTTTGTGCTGTAACCTTTGCCGAAGTGCTTAACAGCTCCGACTTACCGGGCGGTGTTGTAAATATCCTTACCGGAAAAGTAGCGGAGCTTGTCCCCTACTTTGCCGACCATATGGATGTAAATGCAACCGTTTTTTGTGAAGCAGATACGGCGACACAAAAAATGATAAAAGAAAAATCTGCATTGAATGTAAAAAGAATTGTGCTGTACGATAAAGTAAAATGGGCAACAGCAAGCGGCCAATCTCCTTATTTTATAATGGACCTGCAGGAAATAAAAACTACCTGGCACCCAATTGAGAATATTGGTGGGGCGAAGGCGGGGTATTGATTCTCTTATAATATTTCACATTCCATTTTAGAATATGAAACTAAAATCAGCAGTCCCACTTAAAAGTGAAGATGAAGTAAAATGGCTTGTCATTGAGTCGGATGAAAAGGATACAAACGGCTTTTTTGTTTATTATTTTATTAGTGATAATAACGGATATGATACATGGCACAAAAATCTCGACGATGCTTTTGAAGCAGCTTATATGCAATACGGTATTACGAGAGAAAATTGGAAGGAATTAAAAGATGTAAAATCTTAGTTGCACAATTTAAATGTGCAATGCAAGCGAGCAATCTCCTTATTTTATTATTGACCTGGAAATAAAAACCACCTGGCACCATAGAGAATATTGGCGGGCGAAGGCAGGGTATTGATAGTTAGCTCTTGTTGTAATAAAAGGGAGCCTAGTTTCCCAACCAAACCTGCAACAAAAACACCGCAATCCCTGCAGCAAAACCCATCAATGCCAGCCAGCCAATATTTTTTAAATACCACATAAACTTTATCTGCTCAATGCCCATTACCGCAACACCTGCTGCTGTACCAATTATTACAGCACTGCCACCGGTACCGGTTGTTAAAGCCAGAAATTCCCAAAAATGATGATCTGTTGGATAAGTGGTAAGATCATACATGCCCTGCGATGCTGCCACCAGCGGCACGTTATCTACAATGGCAGAGAGCAGGCCCAACGCAATGCCAATTAAAAAATCGTTTTTAAATGTATTGCTGAGAAAAGCCGCCAGGTCTTTAAGTAAACCGAAGGATTGCAATGCAGATACGGCCAGTAATATTCCCAGAAAAAATAAAATACTCGGTGTATCTATTTTTTGCAATGCTCTGGCAACGGTATATTTTTCTGCAATTTCAGATTCTTTTCTTTTATGAATGATGGTGGTGATCACCCACATCAACCCTACTGCAAGCAGCATGCCCATGAACGGTGGTAAATGTGTAACCGTTTTAAACACCGGCACAAAAATTAAAAAGCCAATACCCGAAAATAAAATGATTTTACCTTCACGTTTTTCTGCCCCAGTAGTATCCGATTGTGGCAAAGGAATAATCTGCTTGCTCCTGAACCGGTAAGCAACAATCAGCGCAGGAATGGTGCATGCAACCAGGCTGGGCAATATCAGTTGCTTCATAATATTCAGGGCAGTTATTTGTCCCCCAATCCACAGCATGGTTGTAGTTACATCTCCCAATGGGCTCCAGGCGCCGCCTGCATTCGCTGCAATTACGATCAGGCCTACAAACCAAAGCCTGTCTTCTTTTTCGCTTAACAGTTTTGAGCATAGCGAGGTCATCACAATGGCCGTGGTTAAATTATCCAGCAAAGCAGAAAGGAAAAAAGTAATGGTAATAATGATTAATAAAAGTTTTGACTTGCTGTTAGTTTTTATTTTTTCGGTAATGATGTCGAAGCCATTATGAGAATCTATCAGTTCAACAATCGTCATCGCTCCTAACAAAAAGAAGAGTATGGAAGCTATTTCGCCAAGATGATGCAGCAGTTCTTCTGTTACAGTATCTGCTGATTGGCTTTGCAGTATATAAATCGTCCAGCAAAGAACACCGGTAATTAATGCCGAAGATGCTTTGTTTAGTTTTAACGGATGCTCAAAAGCTATGGCAACATAGCCCAAAACAAAAACTACGATCAGCATTGCAGAAATCATAGATGCAAAATAACTTTTCTGTAGCTCAAAATTTTAGAAAAGTTTCTCCGATATTATCCTTAAGTTTTCTAAAGTAAATCAGAATGAGTTCCTGTTCGGATTAATATCAGTGTGTTGGTATTTATATCTATCTGCCAGATTAATAACCAATCAGGTTGGATATGACATTCCCAACAATCTTTATAATCACCCGTAAGTTTATCAGGTTTTTTTTTGCAGGTAGTGCTATTCCGTCTGCAATCAGAATTATTATATTTTGTATAAGTTGCTCTTTATATCCTCTTTTAAGTGCAAGTTTATAATCACGCTTAAAATTGCCTGTATATTCAATGTTATACATTATTTATTGAGGTCGGTAAATAACTGTTTCAGAGAAGCGGCTTTACGTGTTTTACCTTTTCTTGCATCTACAATCGCTTTTTTAGTTAAAGCATTTGGCTGTTTCAAAATTTTGGCAAAGGGCAGTGTTTCAATTAACGCTACCAATTTTTTTGCCTGAGCAGTTTTTGTATCAATTGTTATGTAAGTCATTACACTGCGATTTATAATACAAAAGTAATTAAATTTTAACTCGCCATTCCTGATTTTCAGGCCTGAGGAGCCAGTTTGGTACATCAAGATTAGCAGCATTAAAAATTATTTCTGACATTAAAAAACCGCTTCTTTTTACAGAAACGGTTTTCAATATTACAAAAAATGTTTTTTACAAATCCTTACCAAGGCGATGCTTATATTTTTTGCCACAAAAGCAAAGCCTGTAACTTTGAGTATGCTTCCAACACATATGAAACAGTTAGACGGATTGCGTGGCGTTGCCATTATTTTTGTGCTACTTGTACATTTTTTTAATGTTGGATTTTTGTATCCTTATTTATACTTTGGCTGGGCCGGAGTAGATTTGTTTTTTGTGCTATCAGGTTTTTTAATCACAGGCATTCTTTTAGATACCAAACATAAAAAGGGATATTACAGGGTATTTATTTTACGAAGGGCACTTCGGATACTTCCCTTGTATTATGCTGTTTTAATTGGCATAGCTATTTTGTCTTTACACATCAATTCCCTTAATTGGTTTAAGCAATACCAATACTTTTATTGGTTTCATGCATCCAATTACCTGATATTACAAAAAGGATTTTTTCAGCCATTGGGGCATTTTTGGAGCCTTGCTATTGAAGAACAATTTTACCTTTTCTGGCCGCTCATCGTTGCTGTGTTTAACCGCAAATGGTTAGTTTTTGTATCCTTACTTTTATTGCTGTTGGGCATTTATTTACGGGCTACTGTTGATAATATTTATTTGATTTATGGGCTTCCTTTAGCACACCTGGATGGTTTGCTGGTAGGTGGAATTATGGCAGTATTAATCAGAGAATATAAAGATATTTTATTTAAGCACATTGAACTGATTCTAACCTGTTCAGCAGTACTCTTTTTTATTTACACTACAGGATACCTCACCATCAACGGAGGCTATACAGAGCAAGGCCCGTTTATAAAACTGCCTTTTACATTTACACTTCTTTCATTACTTTTTGGAGGGCTGTTAATCTATTCCCTAAAGAATCAACGCATAGGAAATTTCTTTTCAAACAGGGTATTATTATTTTTCGGTAAATATTCTTACGCCATGTATGTTTTGCATCCCATCCTTTACCATTTTAGCAATTGGGCAGGCGGCAACCGCTTATCAGGAAATCAAAAGTTACTGTTATACACAGGATTATTTTTGTTAACCATATTGATCAGCTATGCCAGCTATCATTTATTAGAGAAGCATTTTTTGAGGATAAAGGATAAAATTTCGCCGCATTAATTGTGCTTTAAAAACAATCCACAAACTTGTATTAATTAAAAATGTGAATTAAAAAAACCGCTTCCTTTTACAGAAACGGTTTTCAATCTTACTAAAAATATTTTCTACAAATCCTTACCATGGCAGTGCTTATATTTTTTGCCACTACCACAAGGACAAAGATCATTTCTGCCCGGCGCTTTCTCAACACGTATGGGTTCCTGCTTTATTTGTTGTGATGGATCATTATAATCATTCTCTGCACTTAACTGTTGCGGCCCATCACCTGCACCGGCAAACTCTTCTTTACGCTGGCGCATTTTGCTCATGTCGGTACGGCGTTCACGGCCCTCACGTATTTGCCCGGCATTGGTTTGCTCCATCGGTATTTGTGCATGGCAAAGGAAACTAACAATATCTTTATTTACCTGGTCGTCCATTTGTTTAAAGGCGCCAAAGGCTTCTATCTTATAAATAACCAAGGGGTCTTTTTGCTCGTACGTGGCCGATTGTACACTGTGGCGCAAATCATCCATGGCACGTAAATGTTCTTTCCAGGCATCATCAATTAAAGCCAGTGTGATATTGCGTTCCAGGGCATCGTTTAACTCCCTTCCTTCGCTGGCTAAATATTTATCAAGGTTAGCCAATGCCTGAATTTGTTTTTTACCATCAGTAAATGGCACCGCTACATTTTCAATATGGTTGCCTTGCTCTAAACGTATGTTTTTAATAATGGGCAAGGTTTGCTTAACAAGCGTATCTGTTTTTCTGCGGTATTGCGTTACGGCTTCTTCATACAGCCGATCGCTCAATGTGTTCACATCGGTTTTATCCAGTTCTTCTGCAGTTATGTTAGTATCAATTCCAAAATTTACAATAGCTGCCAGTTTAAATCCGTCATGGTCATTTCCTTCTTTAAAAGAATTTATTAAACCGTTGGCAACAGAATAAAATGAATTATCCAGATCAAGCGCAAGCCTTTCGCCAAACAAAGCATGACTACGTTTTTTGTACACCACATTACGTTGCTTGTTCATCACATCATCATACTCCAGCAAACGCTTACGAATGCCAAAGTTATTTTCCTCTACTTTCTTTTGTGCCCTTTCAATTGATTTGGTAATCATGCTGTGCTGTATCACTTCGCCTTCTTTATAACCCATCCTATCCATCAGGCCGGCAATACGTTCGCTACCAAACATACGCATCAGATCATCTTCCAGCGATACAAAAAAGCTGGAGCTTCCGGGATCACCCTGCCTTCCGGCACGGCCACGCAACTGCCTGTCCACACGGCGGCTTTCATGCCGCTCTGTACCAATAATAGCCAAACCACCGGCTTCTTTTACACCGGGGCCAAGTTTAATATCGGTACCACGGCCAGCCATGTTTGTAGCAATGGTTACTGCACCTGCTAAACCGGCTTCGGCAACAACCTGTGCTTCTTTACTATGCTGTTTTGCATTTAATACATTGT
The DNA here is from genome assembly GCA_043756605.1 of Chitinophagaceae bacterium. Taxonomy (GTDB): domain Bacteria; phylum Bacteroidota; class Bacteroidia; order Chitinophagales; family Chitinophagaceae; genus Ferruginibacter. The sequence continues at coordinate 54,752 of JAYURR010000163.1, read as the reverse complement.
GTGGAATATTTTTTTGCTTCAACATTCTTGCAAGCAATTCACTTACTTCTACATTGGTTGTACCTACCAGGCAAGGCCTGCCAATACTGCGTAATCTTTCCACTTCATCAATAACCGCCTTGTATTTTTCACGCTTGGTTTTATAAACATAATCCTGTTCATCTTTACGGATGGCAGTTACATTGGTAGGGATTGTTACCACATCCAATTTATAAATGCTCCAGAATTCACCTGCTTCGGTTTCGGCAGTACCCGTCATACCACAAAGTTTGTGATACATTCTAAAGTAATTCTGCAGCGTAACCGTTGCATAAGTCTGTGTAGATGCCTCAATCTTTACATTTTCTTTTGCTTCAATGGCCTGATGCAAACCATCGGAATATCTACGCCCATCAAGAATACGCCCTGTTTGCTCATCCACAATTTTAACTGCATCTTCCATCACCACATACTCAATATCTTTATCAAATAAGGTGTAAGCTTTTAATAACTGCTGCACCGTGTGAATACGATCTGCCTTTAACGAATAATCATTTAGCAGCGCTTCTTTATTTTGCAGTTTTTCTTCAACACTCAACGTACTTTTTTCAATATCGGCCAGCTTGGTTGCAATATCCGGAATGATAAAAAAGTCAGGATCTTCACCACTCCTTGTTATCAATTGAATACCCTGATCTGTCAGATCAACCTGGTTATTTTTTTCATCAATATTAAAAAATAATTCAGCATCAACTTTAGGCATTTCTTTTTGCTGATCAGCTAAATAATAGTTTTCGCTTTTCTGCATTTTAACCCTGTTACCAGGCTCACTTAAAAATTTAATTAATGCACTGTTCTTTGGTAAACCACGGTGGGCTCTAAATAAAGCCAGTCCGCCATCTTTGGGGTCATCATTACCTTCTGCAATTTTTTTCTTTGCTTCAATTAAAAAAGTATTAACCGCTTTCTTTTGTGCCTCTACTAATTTTTCAATTCTTGGTTTAAGGTCGAAAAACTGTTGTGTGTTATCACTGTGGCCAACCGGTCCACTGATAATTAACGGCGTACGGGCATCATCAATCAACACACTATCTACCTCATCCACCATCGCAAAATGATGTTTGCGTTGCACCATTTCGTGTGGTGTATGCACCATATTATCACGCAGGTAATCAAACCCAAATTCGTTATTGGTGCCATAAATTATATCGGCATTGTAGGCATTGCGGCGGGCATCGCCGTTGGGTTCGTGCTTGTCAATACAATCAACACGCAGGCCTAAAAATTCAAAAATGGGGCCGTTCCATTCGCCATCTCTTCGTGCCAGGTAATCGTTCACAGTTACAATGTGTACGCCTTCGCCACTCAATGCATTTAAGTATGCAGGCAAAGTACTCACCAGGGTTTTACCTTCTCCGGTTGCCATCTCGGCAATTTTGCCGCTGTGCAAAACCATACCACCAATCAACTGCACATCATAGTGTACCATGTTCCAGGTAACTTTTGTGCCGCCGGCCGTCCAGGTATTTTTGTAAATGGCTTTATCGCCTTCAATGGTAAGACTATCTTTTTTTGTTGCCAGCAACCTGTCTAATTCAGTAGCTGTACATTCCAATGTTTCATTTTCTTTAAAGCGCCTGCTGGTTTCTTTAACTGCGGCAAATGCTTCGGGTAAAATTTCCTGCAGCACCACTTCCAGTTCCTTATCCTTATCTTTTTTTAGTTCATCAATCTCTTTATAAAAAATATCCCGGCCATTAATATCTTCAATAGGCAAATCTTCGGCAGCTTTTTGCTTATCGGCAATTTCTGTATTTATTTTGTTGAGATGTGCAGCAATGCGTTGCTTAAACTCGGCGGTTTTATTACGCAGTTCATCATTGCTAAGTGATTGGTACTGGTTAAAAAACTGGTTGATCTGATCAACTACCGGTCTTATTTTTTTTACGTCTTTTTCGCTTTTATTGCCGCCAAAAAGTTTCGAAATCATTCCTATCATAAATACTGTATTGTTGGGTATGCTGTTAATTAAAATACTGTAAAGATTATACTGTTGTCAAATTTAATGCTGAAAAAGTGTAATGGCCAAAATGACAGAAGCATACCCCGTTTTTAATGGGGGCAACAAAGGTAAGCATTGTTTATGTTTTGTTTTGATGCCAAAAAATCAGCGGGTTAAACAATCTTTGCCGTTATTTGTTACGTATTTTACAAAAACCTGTTATATGCACAAAATATTACTCTCCGCCATTTTAATTGGCGCTTCTTTAAAGGCATTTTCTCAAAAAACAGACCTCGCAAAGTTTGAAAAAGAACGTGTCCGCTACAGCAAAAATGCAATGGTTGCATTGGCAGGCTGGTCGGTAGCAAACATAGTAGGCAGTGGCATTGCTACAGATACCCGTAATAAAGAGATGCGGTATTTTCACCAGATGAATGTAATGTGGGGCGGTATTAACCTGGCCATTGCAGGGTTGGGTTATTGGGGTGCAGGCAGGGAAAAAATTGATAACCCCGTATTGGCCGATGTGCTAAAACATCAAAACAGAATAGAAAAAACTTACCTTATAAATTTGGGGCTGGATGTGGTTTATGTGGGATCGGGCTTACTGATGAATAAAACGAGCGACAATCAAAAAAATCCTGCAAAGTTTAAAGGTTACGGCAACTCTATCATGGTACAGGGTGGTTTTTTGCTTTTGTATGATGCATTGATGTACGGCATACACCGCAAGCATGGCAAACAATTAAAAGGGCTTACCGATAAAGTTACGCTGAATGCAGGGCTGGGTGCGGTTTCGCTTACTTATAATTTTTAAGTAGATTTCTGTATAAGTGTTAACAAAACCACAAACATTTGCCGCTCATAAAATTATGTTGATACATGTGAATTCTGAAAGCTATTTTTACACGAACAAATTCGTATATCAACTCCGTTTTATGAGAAAAATTGTAGGCTCAGTTTTTGTAATTTTTTGTGGCCTGGCAGCAAATGCGCAGGTAAAAGGAACACTTATAGACAGTGCCAGCAAAAAGCCGATGGAAAATGCCGTGGTTGGATTGGTTGTAAAATTGAACCCCACAGATACCAGTTATACATTTACCGATGATAAGGGCCAGTTTAAGTTTGCGGTAGTTCCATCCTCTCCCTTCTCCATTGTTATACGCCATTTGGGTTATTGGCCAAAGGCCAGATATGTTAATGTAACCAAGGTTGAAAAAACAATTGATGTGGGCAGTTTTGTTTTGGCGCAGGATCCAAAATTATTAAGCGAAGTAGTGGTAGAAGCGCCTGCCATTGTGGTTAAGGAAGATACGATTGAGTACAACGCTTCATCATTTAAAGTAAAGGAAGGCGCTGTGGTGGAAGACCTTATTAAAAAAATGCCGGGCATACAGGTTGATAAAGATGGCAATGTAACCGCACAGGGAAAAGCAGTAACCCGTGTAAAAGTAAATGGTAAAGATTTTTTTGGCGGCGATGTAAAAACAGCCACTAAAGAATTACCTGCCAATATTGTAGATAAAATCCAGATCATTGATGATTATGGCGATCAGGCAACCGTTAGCGGCATTAAGGATGGCGACCCGGATAAAGTGATGAACATTCAGATAAAAAAAGATAAGAACAAAGGTTTTTTTGGGCGTGTTACCGGCGGTTACGGCACCGAAGACCGTTACCAGGGCTCACTTAACGGCAACTACTTCAATAACAACACACAAATTTCTGTAATTGCAAACAGCAACAATACCAACACTTCGCTTTTTAATTTTGGCGGCGGTGGCAACCGTGGTGCTACCAGCATGATGCGTAGCGGCATGAGTGCCATGAACGATATGGGCGGCATGGGTGCCATGAACAATATGATGCAGCAAGGCGGTGGCGGTGGCAGTTCGCCTGCATTTACCGGTGCCAGCGGCGGCGCAGGTATTTCAAGCACCAATGCTTTTGGTTTTAATTATCGTGATCAGTGGAGCCGGAGAGTAACGGTTTATGGCAGCTACGCTTACAATCATAAAAATACCAGCCAACTTCAAAACAGTTTCGAAACAAATAATGCCACGCTGATAAATAATAATCAGGATCTTAATTCCCTTACTATTGGCAACAGCCACCGTTTTACTTTTAATTTAGAATACCAGATAGATTCTTTTAATTACCTGAAAGTGAGCCCCAGTATAAATTACAGCGGCAGCGATGCGGATAGTAAAACATTTTTTGATTACAAAAGGCAGAACGATGGAAGCAAAACACTGGATGGATCTAATAAAAACCTAAACAACTCCCAGGCCCCAAACCTGGCAGCAACCATTTTATACAACCATAAATTTAGAAAGCGTGGCCGTAATTTTTCAACCAGCATTACGCTTGGCACCAATCAAAACAATTCTGAGCAGGATGTAACTAATTTAAGCACACAGTATCAGCCTTTTCAGTTTACAAGAAACACGTTTCAGTTTACCGATCAGGAAAACAACAATTACAATTACGGCGTACGGTTCACCTATTCTGAACCAATAAATAAATTCCGCAGTTTAGATTTCAGCTACTCACACAATTTAAATTATGGTCGCAATAACCGGCAAACTTTCAATGTAGATTCTGCTACCAAAGCAAAAACAGTCAACAATTTTTTAACAAACGATTACGAAAATAATTTTTACAACAACCGCATCGGTGTATCGCTCCGTACCACAAAAAAGAAATACAATTATACAGTTGGTATAAGTGTGCAACCGGTAAACCTGCAGGGTAAATCACTTACCAGAGATAGTGCATACAAAGCTGTTAAAAGAGCAAACGTATTCCCTATTGCCAGGCTTGTATATAACTTCAGCCGCACAAAAACATTTAATGCCAGTTACAACGGAAACGCCAGCCAGCCCAGCTTTAGCCAGTTGCAGCCCGTGCAGGATTTTACCAATCCGCAAAGTACTACCATTGGTAATCCCGATCTTAAGCCATCCATCAATCATAATTTAAACCTGAGTTACAACAACTTTAATTTTATAACTGGAAAAGTTATTTTTACCAATTTAACGCTCAGTACAATCCGTAACCAGATTGTAAATAAAACAGCCAGGCGTGATAGTATTGGCTCTACAATCTCCATTCCCGAAAATATAAATGGCTATTACAATGCCCTGGGTTTTTATGCATACTCCAAGCCATACAAAAACAGAAAATATGTAATTACGCTTACCGGCAGTTTAAATTACAACCGCAACATCAGCTTAACAGATAGTGTAAGGTTTACAGGTAATTCGTTGGTTCAAAATTTAAACCGCAATAAAATAAATGGTAACAACTGGATTGTTACGCAGGGCTTAAATTTTGAGTATAATTATAAAGAAATTCTGGAGCTTGGTACAGGCGTTAGCTATAGTTTAAATGATAACAAATATAAAAATGCCGATAAAAATAAAACCTTAACCGGTTTTCAAAACACTACCAGCAATGCGTGGACATTAAGCAGCAACCTGAACCTGAACATTACCAAAACCCTGGTTTTAAAATACGATTTTGATTACACCATTAACAGTGGCTTGGCCAGCAGCGTAAGCGGCAACCTTGCCATTATGAATGCCTCGCTTGAGAAGCAATTATTTAAAAAGAAGAATGGCATCATCAGGCTTGCAGCTTTTGATCTGTTTAACCAAAACAGTAATATCAGCCGTCAGGTAAATGGTAACTCCATTTTTGATACCCGCAGCAACCGCCTTACACGTTACTTTATGGCCACATTTACGTATCGTTTGCAACGTTTTGCGGGGCAAAATATTCAAAGCCGTGGGCCTGGGGTTGATTTTAGAAAGATGGGGCCGCCGCCGCCACCGCCAGGAATGTAGCTTTATAGCCGTATTTGAAGCAATACACTGTGGACAAAGCCCAATTGAAAAACCGCATTTGAACGGAGCGTCGCCAATGTAGCCGCCATGAAAAAACCAATGCCGGTAACAAAAACATTTTAAAGGCTTTTTTAAAGCCCTTTTTTATTACCTTTGCCACCCTAAAACAACCACCTTAATACAGGGTGGATATTTTAAATTTAACCAGTTAATTACTATGAGTGGTGCATTAAAAGAAGTTCGTAACCGGATAAAGAGCGTACAAAGTACACAGCAAATTACCAAAGCCATGAAAATGGTGAGTGCGGCCAAACTGCGCCGTGCACAGGATGCCATTACACAAATGCGTCCTTACGCACAAAAGCTGCAGGAAATGCTGAGCAATATTGTAAGCAACAGCGATGGCGATGTTAATATGGCATTGGCTGCTGAAAGACCGGTTGAAAATGTGATGATTATTGTTGTTACCAGCGATCGTGGATTATGCGGTGGTTACAACAGTAACCTTATAAAACTTGCAAAACAGGTTATTGAAGAAAAATATTCAGCCCAGGCTGCAAAAGGCAAGGTGCAGATTTTACCAATTGGTAAAAAAGGATACGAAAATTTTACAAAGAGCGGTATTAAAGTAGTTAACCAATACTGGGATATTTTTACCGGTTTAAGTTTTGATAAAGTGCAGACTGCGGCAAAACATGCGATGGATGCTTTTGCCAATAAAGAAGTAGATGCGGTTGAATTGATTTACAGCGAATTTAAAAATGCTGCCACACAACGTTTCGTTGCCGAGCAATTTTTGCCAGTACAAAAAGTTGGTAAAATAGAAGGACAAAAAAATGCCGACTTTATTTTTGAGCCAGATAAAAATGTTTTAATTGCTGAGCTGATGCCAAAAATTTTAAACACCCAATTGTTTAAAGCTACGCTGGATGCCAATGCCAGTGAGCATGGTGCCCGTATGACTGCGATGGACAAGGCCAGTGATAACGCCAACGAATTATTAAAATCATTAAAGATAAGCTACAACCGTGCAAGGCAGGCTGCCATTACAACCGAGTTAACGGAGATTGTGAGTGGTGCGGCTGCGTTACAAGGTTAATAGGTTTGTAGTTTATAGTTTGTGGTTTAACCACCAACAACAAACCACAAACCACAAACATTCAAAATGGAACTTTCAGAAATCATTCCGCATATAGAAGCTTTAATTTTTGCCAGCGATAAACCTTTAACCAACGAGGAAATTCTGGAACTGGTTAATGGTGCATTGGCTTTTATTGAAGACCGTGCCACACAGCAACAGATTGATGCAGCCATTGAAGGCATTGGCGAAAAATACAGTGCCGAGTTTTATGCGTTTGAGTTGAGGCAGATTGGTGGTGGCTGGCAATTTCTTACCAAAAAAGAATACCATAAAACTGTTGCACAGCTTAACGGCGATAAATTTTTAAAACGACTATCTGTTGCTGCGCTTGAAACCCTTGCCATTATTGCTTACAAGCAGCCTATTACAAAAAGTGAGATTGAATCTATCCGTGGAGTAAACTGTGATTATGCCGTACAGAAATTACTGGAGAAAGACCTGGTAATTATCTCCGGCAGAAATGAAGATGCAGTTGGTAAGCCGCTCATCTACGCTACTTCAAAATCATTTATGGATTATTTTGGTATCAACAGTTCTGATGATCTTCCTAAAATATCTGAAGTGTTGATGGAAGAACTGGTACAATCAACCAATGTAAAAGAGGCTGAAGAAAATATGGAAGCAGAAAGTAATGCTGAAGAACAAACTACAACTGAGCCCGAAATAGCGGTTGAAGAAAGTGTGGAATCAGAAATAATAGCAAACGAAGATGCAATAGAAGCCGATACAGAAGCTGTGCCTGCAGTTACTGAAACCGGAGAGATTATAGAAAACGGAAACGATGCAGATGCTTCTGATGAAAAGAAGGAGATATAATTTGAACTGATTAATATTTTAACTTAGGCATGATTATTTCATGCCTTTTGTTTTATACAGCATTTTGTAAATTTTATTTATAAGAGATTAACTTTAGGATATGACAACACAAATATTTTCCTCGGCAAATAATAAGTTAACCAAATTTTTATTGGTTGGTCTTCTGATAATATCCTGCACTTCTACTAAAAAAAATTCCTCTATGAATAGTGAACGCCAAAATTCCCCCTTGGGGGGTGAGGGAGCCTTGGATAAACAGGCTCACCGCGGTGGTCGTGGGTTAATGCCTGAAAACTCAATCCCTGCAATGCTCAACGCCATTGGCCTGGGCGCAACTACTTTAGAAATGGATGTATGCATCAGCAAAGACAAAAAAGTATTCCTATCGCATGAGGCATTTTTTAATCATGAAATTACTACCAAACCCGATGGAAAATTTATTGAGGAGAAAGATGAAAAGACATATAATATGTACCAGATGAATTATGCTGATATTATTAAGTACGATGTTGGTATAAAGCCGCATCCACGTTTTCCGGATCAGCAAAAAATGAAAGCAGTGAAGCCGCTTCTGGCAGATGTATTTAAAGCTGTTAAAGAATATATGATGTCTGCAAAGCGGCCTTTCCCTTTTTATAATATTGAAACCAAGAGCCTGCCGGAAACTGATAATAAATTTCATCCTGCGCCTGCAGAGTTTGTAGAATTACTGGTAAAAGAAATTAAGGATAATCAGATGGAAGATTTTGTGATCATCCAGTCTTTCGATTTTAGAACCCTGCAATATTTGCACCAGCATTATCCTAGTATTAAAACGGCTATGCTGGTTGAAGCTGTGAGTAAAAGCAGTTTCCGCAAGCAGATAAAGGATATTGGTTTTACACCGACTATTTATAGTCCCGAAGCTATTATGGTTATCCCTGAACTTATCAAAGATTGCCACGAGCTGAACATTAAAATAATACCGTGGACGGTGAATGATAAAAAGAGAATTGAGGAGTTGAAGCAAATGGGCGTTGATGGGATAATAACTGATTACCCAAATTTGTTTTAGGAGAGGTTTATTGACGCAATCTGAATTCCTCCACATATTCATATCCTAAGAAACCCTTTCTTTTGCATAAAATAACAACTGAATCTTTATCTGTTAGTTGATTAAAAAATTTAAAAGATGGTTTAAATCGTTCATCTCTTCCTTTCACCAAAACATGAATATATTTTTCTCCTGTTTTGTAATTTTTGTTATGATTTAGTAACTTATAATTATCGCAGTGCGACTCATCTTTTGCAAAATATTTGTTTACAATTGGTCCTAAACAGACAGAAATAAACAAAGACAATATGACAATGTAAAAAGTAATCTCCTGACTTTTGTTACGGTTGCTTGACCAACTTGTATATCGCAATTTTAAAAGACTGCTAATACCAAAACCTCCAACCAATCCAACTAAAATCGAATGCCATAAAAAACGTAAACCCCCAAGGTCGTTTTCATGCATTGAAGCAAACAAGCCAATGCCTAATACAAGTATTGGGTAGCTAATTATCCATCCGTATTTATTTACCCAAGCAGGCCATTCAATATAACTCTCCTTAAAAAGCTCGCCAGTTTCTTCTTCCCGTAATTTGCCCTTTATTTTATAATAACTATCAAAAGCACTGGAGAAAAGGTTAAGACATATAATAAGAATGATACCTGCTATAATGACCAGTAAATTTGCAAACCAACCTGTAAACTTAAAACCTATCGCCCCAAGGATTATTCCGGCAATTGTAAAGAGAAAGTGTTTTTTATACTTTTTTCTTTCCTCTTTTTTAATATCCTCAATTAACATCCGCCTATTATTAAATTACACCCAATTTTATTCCCAACCAATCATACGCATTTTTAAATAATAATTTTTCGGTAATCACTTTATCAAAATTCATATCAGCAATTAATTTTCCGGGATGCTGTTCTCCCAGCGGAAAAGGATAATCACTGCCCAGGCAAATATTATCAGCCCCCATTACTTTAATAATATACCGCATTGCTGTAGAATCATGCACCAGACTATCAATCCAGAATTTACCGATATAATCTCTCGGGTTAATTGGATTGTCAACAGCAACCAGATCGGGCCGCACATTAAAGCCATGTTCAATTCTGCCGATGGTTAAAGGGAAACTTCCGCCGCCATGCGCAAAAGCTACCCGTAGTTTTGGAAATTTTTCAAACACGCCACCAAATATCATCGAGCAAATTGCACGGCTGGTTTCTGCAGGCATGCCTACCAGCCAGGGCAGCCAGTATTTTTGCATCTGCTCCTCTCCCATCATTTCCCACGGGTGTACAAACAAGGCGCAGCCAAGCTTTTCTGCCACTTTGTAAAACGGAAAGAATGATGGATCACTTAAATTTAAGCCGTTTATGTTGCTGCCAATTTCCAGTCCCGGCATTTTTAATTCAGTAATACAACGTTCCATTTCTTTAATTGCCAGGTCAATATCCTGCAAGGGAACTGTTCCAATACCAATAAAACGTGTTGGATCTTTTACAACCGTATGGGCAATATGATCATTAAAAAAACGGGAGGTTTCGTAACCATCATTTGCCTTTGCCCAATAATTAAAAAGAACAGGAATGGTAGAAAGTACCTGCATGGTTACATCTGTTTCGTCCATTTCTTTCAACCTTACACCAGCATCAAAACAATTATCATCAACTTCTCTAAAAAGTTTATCACCCTTCATCATGCAGGCTTTGCAATTGCGGTGCTCCAGATGTATAAATTCGCCATAGCCAAATTTTTGTACCCAGTTGGGCATCTTGTCGGGCATGATGTGGGTGTGGATGTCTATTTTCATTGAAGAATTGTTTCTGGTTTCTCGTTTAAATTTTCTGGTTTCTCGTTTTGGCTCTTTTAAACTTTAGAGTGTTTGCCGGATGCAATACTGTTACTGGTTAAAACGAGAAACAAAATAACGAGCAACAAAAAACGAGAAACGATGTATTATCCCTTTTTTACCGGTGGCGCCATTACACTCCCACATTTACTACATGTTCTCTTATGCTCATCCGCATAAAAACCTTCCATCACAGGCGGCAACTGTGTTACAATATCATTAATCACTTTGTATTCTTCATACAATTTATTGCCGCAGTTTTCGCAGTACCACAAAAAGCCATCTTCTTCGGTTTCTCTTACTTTTTCAATTACCAGGCCAACCGTATTGGGGCCACGTTGCGGTGAGTGTGGCGTTTTAGGTGGCAGCAAAAATATATCTCCTTCATTGATGGGTATATCCCTGGGCACACCGCCGTCAATAATTTTTAAAACAATATCCCCTTCTACCTGGTAATACAATTCTTCGCTTTCATTAAAATGATAATCCTTGCGGCTGTTGGGGCCGCCCACAACCATTACAATAAAATTTTCGGCGTCTTTATAAATGCATTGATTGCCTACTGGTGGTTTCAACTTATCACGATTATCATCAATCCATTTTTTTAAATTAAAAGGTGCTAAAACTGGCATAACTAAAAATATTTAAAAGATTAAAGTTGGACAAATTGGTAATCGGATTACCAATTTGTCCAACTTATTAAATAAGTGAATAAGAATTTTTCCAAGGTAAAACAATATTATTTTTTATTTTTTGCTCATCACTGCCACCATAAACAAGATAGCTTTTATTTTTATTTTCACTGAGGTTTTTCCAGAAATTAAGATTGCTGAAATAATCCGCATTAATGGTTTTACCCGATTTAATTTCAACAGCCGTAAGGCTTCCGGCCTTATCAATAATGCAATCTACCTCATTACCCGTTTTATCACGCCAGTAATAACAATTATTAGGCAACCCGTTGTTGTACCTGGCTTTAATAAACTCCGTAATAATCAGCCCTTCAAATAAATGCCCCTTTATATGATGTGTGTTTAACTGTTCGGCTTTTTCAATTCCCAATAACGAACAAACCAACCCGCTATCGTAAAAATATATTTTTGGCGTTTTGGTAAGGCGCTTATTAAAGTTATTAAAATGCGGCTTTAATAAATAAATTATATAGCTGGCTTCCAGCACACTTATCCATGATGCAATGGTATTGTGTACTACGCCTACTTCCGATGCAAGGCTTGTTAAATTCAATTGCTGCCCGTGCCTGCCGGCCAGCAGGTGTAAAAACTTTTGAAAATAATTAAGGTTGGGTATGTTTTTAATTTCCCTTACATCCCGCTGCATATAAGTTTCTATGTAGGATGGATACCAATCGGTTGGCTTTACCCGGCTGCTGAACAAACGTGGATAAAATCCTTTGAACAGGATTTTGTTAATATCCCCCGTAAGTTTTCCGGCATCATCCAGTTCTTTCATACTAAATGGCAGCAGGCGCAGCATGGCCACCCTTCCTGCAAACGATTGTGATACTTTTTCCTGCAATAAATAATTATGAGAGCCTGTTAAAATAAACTTACCCTTTTTGCCGGTTTCATCTACATGTGTTTGCAAATAAGAAAACAGTTCCGGTACCCTTTGTACCTCATCAAATATTACACCCTTGCTGTATTGCTCTAAAAAGCCTCTCATATCAAGCAAAGCCCTGCGGCGGTTATCAATATCTTCAAAACTGATATAATCGTATTGCGGAAAACAATGTTTTACCAATGTACTTTTGCCACTTTGCCTGGGGCCGATAATGGATATTACCGGAAATTGTTTTGCCAATGACAATAATTTTATCTGTTGCTGACGATTAATCATACTGTAAATATAATTTTTATTTTGGACAAATTGGTAATCGGATTACCAATTTGTCCATTTCTATCACAAATAAAAATACCGTATTTTTGATGAATGCAACTTGATATTCCTTATCATTTAGAAAATTTTATTGGCGGCAATTTTATCGGGCCGCTCAGCGGTAATTTTATTGATAATGTAAACCCCGCAACCGGGGCTGTGTACGGACAAATACCCGACAGCAACGGAAAAGATATTGATGTAGCAGTGAACGCTGCAAAAAAAGCTTTCCCAGCCTGGAGCGTTTTACCCCCCGAAAATAAATTCCGCATACTTAATAAAATTGCAGAACTCATTGAAGAAAATCTTGAGGTAATGGCTCTGGCCGAAACAAACGATAACGGTAAGCCTTTATGGTTAAGTATGCAGGTTGATATTCCCAGAGCATCTTCCAACTTTCGTTTTTTTGCAACAGGCATTATGCATTTTGCAAATGAAAGTCACCAGATGGAAGATAAAGCTGTGAATTATACTTTGCGCCAACCGATCGGAATAGTTGGTTGCATCTCTCCCTGGAATTTACCTTTATATTTATTTACCTGGAAGATAGCACCTGCATTGGCCACTGGCAATTGCGTAATTGCAAAACCATCTGAAGTAACACCAGTTACGGCTTTTCTTTTAGGAAAAATTTGCAAAGAAGCCGGGCTGCCTGATGGTGTTTTAAATATTGTACATGGTGTGGGCCAGCATTGCGGCGAGGCCATAGTAAAACATCCGGATATTAAAGCCATTTCTTTTACAGGTAGTACCAAGGCAGGTGAACGCATTGCATCCATTGCTGCGCCGATGTTTAAAAAATTATCGTTGGAACTGGGTGGCAAAAATCCCAATATCATTTTTAATGATTGTAATTGGGAGAAAATGCTGACTGAAACCATCCGTTCATCTTTTGGAAATATGGGACAAATATGTTTATGCGGTAGCAGAATTTTATTGGAAAGAAGTGCCTACGAAAACTTTAAAAAATATTTCATCCCCATTATAAAAAAGTTAACCGTTGGCGATCCGTTGGATGAGAAAAGTAAACAGGGCGCCATTGTAAGCAAAGTACATTTTGAAAAAATAATGAACTGTATTGCCATTGCTAAAGAAGAAGGTGGAATAATTTTGTGCGGTGGTAATGCAATAAAGCTTGAAGGAAGATGTGCTGATGGTTTTTTTATTGAACCCACCATTATTGAGGGGCTTGATCAAAACTGCAGAACCAACCAGGAAGAAATTTTTGGACCGGTTGTTACAATCCAACCCTTCGACACCGAAGAAGAAGCGATAGCATTGGCAAATGCAACAAATTATGGCTTGGCTGCCAGCATCTGGACACAGGATATCGGCAAAGCAAATCGTGTTGCATCTAAAGTAGAGGCTGGTATCATTTGGGTAAACTGCTGGCTGGTAAGGGATTTGCGTACGCCTTTTGGTGGCATGAAAAATAGTGGGGTGGGAAGAGAAGGTGGTTGGGAAGCATTGAAATTTTTTACTGAGGCTAAGAATGTTTGTGTACAGTTCTAAAAAATGTTTCTGGTTTCTTGTTAGTCGTTATTTGTTTCTCGTTTTTTATAACTTGTACTTTATTATTATTATGGCAACAGTAAGAAAATTTACAGAGTTGGAAATTTGGCAGTTGGCTAACGAATTGGAGAAAAAAGTGTATTCACAATTATCATCTGCTACATTATCCAAAGACTTTTCGCTTAAAGATCAGCTAAACAGATCAGTAGGTTCAATCCCCGATAATATTGCAGAAGGCTTTGGGCGAGGTGGAAGATTGGAATTTATACAATTTTTAAGTATTGCACGGGCTTCAGCGTCAGAAGTACAATCACAGATTATCAGATGTTTAAACCGAAATCATTTTTCGAAGGAAGTGTTTGAAGATCTCAATGAACTTGTCGACAAAACAGGAAATAAGATAGGAGCTTTTATAAAATATTTGAATGAGTCTGAAAAAACTGGTCCTAAATTTCAAAACAGAATGTCAACCAGCGAGAAACGAGAAACGAATCAACGAGAAACGAGAAACGAAGCTATAAATACTGATGCAGCCGCCAAACCTTTAGGTGCTTACCCTCATGCAAGGCGTGTAGGAAATTTATTATTCCTATCCGGCATTGGCAGCAGAAGTGCAAAAGACAATGTGATTCCCGGATTAGAACAAGATGCCGAAGGAAATATTATTAAGTACGATATTGAAGCTGAAACCCTGCAGGTTTTTGCCAACGTAAAAGCCGTGCTGGAAGCCAGTGGCAGCAGTTGGGATAAAATTGTGGATGTTACCGTCTTCTTAACGAATATGAAAAAAGATTTTCCGGTGTACAATAAAATTTATGGCGAACATTTTACGAATGTGCAGGCATGCAGAACAACAGTTGAAGTAAAAAGTTTACCAACACCCATAGCAATTGAACTAAAAGTGATCGCTACCATTGATTAAAACAACAAGAATGACATTTGAGAATAGTTTAGATTTTGCCAAACAATTAGATGCTGCTGATCTATTAAAAGATTTTCGTTCTAAATTTTACATTCCCATCATCAACGGAAATGAATGCATTTACTTTACCGGCAACTCCCTTGGCCTCCAACCAAAAACCACGCAGGATTATGTGCTAAACGAACTGGAAGATTGGGCTAGCTTTGGTGTGGAAGGGCATTTTCATGCAAGGCAACCCTGGTTCAGTTATCACGAAATGTTTCCGCAATTGCTTACAAAAATTGTGGGCGCATTGCCCGAAGAAATTGTGGTGATGAATCAGCTTACGGTGAACCTGCATTTGCTGATGGCGAGTTTTTATCAGCCCACAAAAGAAAGGTTTAAAATCATCTGCGAAGCAAAAGCATTTCCTTCTGATCAATATGCATTGGAAACACAGGCGAAGTTTCATGGACTGAATCCTGATGAAGTGATTATTGAAGTTGCACCTAGAGATGGAGAGCATACCATCAGAACAGAAGATATTCTTGCAACAATAAAACAACACGACAGCCAAACAGCATTGGTAATTTTTGGTGGCGTAAATTATTACAGCGGCCAGGTTTTCGATATGCAAACAATTACCGAAGCGGCTCATAAAGCTGGCGCTTACTGCGGATTTGATCTGGCACATGCTGCCGGAAATATTGAATTGCATTTACATGATTGGGATGTGGACTTTGCCTGCTGGTGCAGCTATAAATATTTAAACAGTGGCCCCGGTGGAGTGGCCGGCGCATTTATCAATAAGAAACATGCAGGCAATAAAACATTACCAAGATTAGCCGGTTGGTGGGGATATGATAAAGCCACCCGCTTTCAAATGGAAAAAGGCTTTAAACCCATTGCAACTGCCGAAGGCTGGCAATTGAGCAATGCACCGGTATTAAGCATGGCTGCACACAAAGCTTCGCTTGATATTTTTGAAGAAGCCGGCATAGAAAATTTAATTGCCAAGGGGCAACAACTTAGCGATTATTTATTTTTTATCATAGAGGAATTGAATGCTACATCTTCTCAAAAAAAAATAGAGATTATTACACCAAAAGAAAATAAAGGTTGCCAGGTTTCTATGTTGATGCTGGAAAGAGGCAAAGAAGTTTTTGATGCCTTAAAACAAAATGGCGTACTGGCCGATTGGCGAGAGCCCAATGTGATAAGAGTGGCACCGGTGCCACTATACAACAACTTTAATGATATATGGAAGTTTGGAGAAATTGTAAAACTGATACTAAATAAAAAATAATGAGTAAGAAAGAAACTGTAATTATTGGTGCCGGTTTGGTAGGCTCATTGCTTTCTATTTATTTATCAAAACGTGGATACAATGTAAAAATATTTGAACGCCGTGGCGATATGCGTAAAGCAGATATGGTTGCTGGCCGTTCCATCAATCTGGCATTAAGTGATCGTGGTATTAAAGCATTGGAAGAAGTTGGGCTGATGGATGAAATACGAAAAATATGCATACCCATGCATGGCCGCTTTATGCACAATACAGATGGCAATACCGCTTACCAGGCTTACGGAAAAGAAGGACAATTCATCAATTCAGTTTCACGTGGCGAATTGAATTGTAAGTTGATGGACCTTGCAGAAGCAAATAATGTTGAGATAAACTTCAACCAAAAATGTGAAGGTATTGATTGGAATAAAAATGAAATCAACTTTGAAGATGCAATCAACCATCAACCATCAACCATTAACTATCAACTTGCTTTTGGTAGTGATGGTGCTTTTTCTGCCGCAAGGCTTACGCACCAGTTGCAACACAACCGCTTTCAATACAACCAATACTACATTGATTTTGGTTATAAAGAATTAACAATTCCTGCCGGAGAAAACCGAACTTTTTTACTGGAGAAAAATGCTTTACACATTTGGCCACGTGGTAATTACATGATGATTGCTTTACCTAATATTGATGGAAGTTTTACCTGCACTTTATTTTTTCCGTTTGAAGGTGAAACATCATTTGCAACACTTAACACAAAAGAAAAAGTAAGATCATTCTTTGAAAAAACTTTTACAGATGCATCCGCTTTAATGCCAACATTGGAAGCAGATTTCTTTAATAACCCAACAGCATCTTTAGTTACTGTAAAATGTTTTCCGTGGATACGGGAAGATAAATTTGCATTGATTGGTGATGCGGCACATGCCATCGTTCCATTTTTTGGGCAAGGGATGAACTGCGGTTTTGAGGACTGCTCCGTTTTAAACAGCCTCATTGAAAAACACCAAGATAAATGGGCTGAAATTTTACCAGCTTATCAAACTTTAAGAAAACCAGATGGCGATGCTATTGCAGACCTGGCGCTGAATAATTTTATTGAGATGAGAGACAAAGTTGCCGACCCAAAATTTTTATTGCAGAAAAAAATTGAAGCAACCTTCAGCAAAAAATATCCTGATAAATGGACGCCGTTATACAGCCAGGTAACATTTAGTCCGCAGATAAGATACAGTGAGGCACTCATTAACGGACAAAAGCAGGAAGCAATTATGAAAGAAATAATGGCTTTGCCGGATATTGAAAACAAATGGCAGGATGAAGAAATTGAAAAATTGATTTTGAAAAAAATAGCTTGATAAATAAGCAGCATGCCTGACAAAAACGAAAAAGAAATAAGAAGACAAATAATGGAAGAGCTTGCTCAAAAATCTGAAGCAGCATTTGAAGAAAGCATTCCTATGAGCCGTGATGATTTTAAAAAATTATTTGATCATCTTGATGAAAAACTAACTGGTGCTGAATGCGATGACACTTTTAAAATAACAGAACTATTCTTATTAAACAATAAAATACCAAATTCTAATGCAATATTAGATTGGTTAAATGAAAATGGAGCTCACTGTGATTGTGAAGTTCTTATGAATGTTGAAGAGTTATTTGAAAATTAGTATTAAAATAAACATGTACAAATTTCCTCACTACAACGAGCAGGATCAACAAAAGGTAATTGACTTCATAAAAGAAAATTCCTTTGCTTTCATTACAGGCATTGGCGAAAACTATCCTGTGGCAACACAAATACCTTTATCTGTAGAGATAAAAGAAGGTAAAATGTTTTTACATGGTCACCTGATGCGTAAGACAGATCATCATCTGGCATTTGAAAAAAATAACAATGTATTGGTACTTTTTACCGGGCCTCATTGCTTTGTAAATGCAAACTGGTACACCGATCCGCAGATGGGCTCTACCTGGAATTATATGACAGTACATGCCAAAGGAAAAATTATTTTTACTGATGAAGAAGGTACACGCAATGCAGTTAAAGCTGTTTCTGATAAATATGCAGGTACCCATACAGCCAGCGCTTTTGATAATTTACCCAAGGAATATATTGACCAGATGGTAAAAGCTATTGTAGGTTTTACTATTGAAGTGGAAAGCATTGAAAACACTTTTAAACTAAGCCAGAACAGAGATAAAGCATCGCAGGAAAATATTATTACACAGCTAAGAAAAAAATTGGATAGAAATTCTTTGGCCATAGCTGATGAAATGGAAAAGAGATTATAATTTTACCGTATGACAAGAAAACAACTAATACAACAGATACAACTAAAAAAATCTTACCTCTGTGTTGGGCTTGATACCGACCTTACTAAAATCCCAAAGCACCTGCAATCGCATCCAGATGCGGTTTTTGAATTTAACAAACAGATTATTGATGCTACGCAAGACCTTTGTGTGGCCTACAAAATTAACACTGCCTTTTACGAAGCCATGGGCTTAAAAGGTTGGGAAGCCATGGAAAAAACAGTAAATTATATTCCCAATAATCAATTTATTATTGCCGATGCCAAGCGTGGCGATATTGGCAACACATCTTCTCAATATGCCAAAGCTTTTTTTGAAACCATGAACTTTGATGCCATTACTGTAGCACCATACATGGGAGAAGACAGTGTAAAACCATTCCTGGAATTTGAAAATAAATGGGCCATTGTTTTAGGATTAACCAGCAATGCAGGCAGCAAAGATTTTGAGCAACTTCGTTTGGTTTGTGAGGACACGAACCAAGGCCAGAGGCAGGTTAGTGAAGACACTAACCTGGGCGGCGGCGAAGGTGAATTTTTATACGAAACCGTTTTAAAAAAAGTAAGCAGTTGGGGCAACGATGAAAACCTGATGTTTGTTATTGGAGCTACAAAGGCCAGCGACCTGGAAGCAATAAGAAAAATAATTCCCAATCATTTTTTATTGGTGCCGGGTGTTGGTTTTCAGGGAGGCAGTTTAAAAGAAGTAACAAAATACGGAACGAACAGCGATTGCGGCATTCTCGTAAATGCAAGCCGGGCAATCATATACGCTGGCGAAAAAGAAGATTTTGCAGCCGAAGCCAGAATTATTGCACATCAGTATCAATCAGAAATGGCAGGTTACCTGCCGTAAAAATCAAATGCCCCGGTTAATTTTTCCTGTGTCAATTACAGCATCTAAAATGGATTGTATTTGTTCGGGCTTTTTTGTACCTATCAATAAAAGTTTACCATTGTTAAATTGAAGTTGCAAACCATTTTTACCCGAGGCAGATGTGTTGATGGCCTTGCCTGTTCTTTCAGTTCCGGTCCTTATCCCATATCCACCATATTCGTACAACGAATTGTATTCTCTCAGATAAGCATCTTTTAATTCGTGCCACTCAATGAAGGTTTCTTTAAATTGAAAAGGATAAAAACGATAATAAATACCTGCATCAGTAATTTTTGTTTTCAATTTTATAGAAAAAAGGAAGAGTAACAAAAACAAAAGACCTGCTTCGATAATTATTAAAACATAATCTGGTGCAGGTTCAGGCCCAAAAGCTTTACCTATAATTACCTGCTGTACAATGGCATAAATAAAAAGTATATTAAAAGCAATTACTGCAAGCCATGCCCATCTTGTTTTAAACCGCTGCACTTCATTAAAATTGATTAGCTGCATAATTATAATTCTTTTAAAATTGCATCGGTAAATTTATCAGCCCATTTTTTATATTCTTTACCAGATGGATGCAAACCATCTGCTGCAAGAAATTCCGTTTTACCGCCATCCTCCCTTTGCGATGCTGTGATATTTATAAAATGCGTTTTAAATGCCGCTGCCGATTTTTCGCAAACTAAATTATACGCATCAATTTCATCAGCAATCATTTTTCCATCTCTGTCCGCAGCAAATGGCGTAACGCCCCAATCAGGAATACTCAACACAAAAACATGGTTTGGTTTGTTGCCGGCAAAGCCTATAGCCCGTTGCAACAAATTTTCAAACTCCATTTTAAAATTATCTGCAGAGCGGCCACGGTATTGATTGTTAACCCCAATCAATAACGAAACTATATCGTACGTTTTTGAAATGCTGGCTGCACCAATGGCGGCATCCAGTTCATCTGTCGTCCAGCCGGTTTGGGCAATAATTTTTGGTGGAGTAAAATTATAACTGTCGTCGGAGTTTTGTTGTAACCCCGTCAGTGGTTGTAAACCCTGACGGCGGGTAGTCCTGAGCGGAGTCGAAGTGGCCTCCTCAGCGGTTTTGTTGATGATCTTTACAGTTTGATTCGGAAAATTATCTTCTGGCAAAACTTGTTCACCAATGGTATAACTATCGCCCAATGCTAAGTAAGAATAGTTGCTCATGTTGTTGCTGCTAATTGTTTTATCCATCGCCTGCAAATTAGCAAAGGTATTATACCCAGCAAGCCAAAAGAACAATCAATTACAATATGAAAGATTGGTATCTGCCTGATTGGCCCTGCAATTATTGCCAGCGGAAAAATGGCAACGCAACATAAAATCTGCCAATCAATAATCCAACTGTTTTTTACAGGATCCCGATATGGACCGATGAAAGACAGTGCAATTACAAAATGCGCAAAAGCCAGCCAATCGTACCCATAAGCAAGAAATGGATATTTTGCATTGGTATCAACCAGCGCCTCATAACAGGTTTGTAACCAGTTGCCCATTCTTTCGGGCATTAAATCTTTATACTGCATTAGCCAGTGTAAGCCTGTTTCGGCGGGAATGGCAGTGGCACCGCTTACAATTAAGGCAAGCATAAAGAAGAGTATAAGCAAACGGATTTTAGTTAGCAATTTCATAGCAACTGTTTAAAACCGGCAATTTTTATTCAATATAAAGATTGTTGCCTGTTTCAACAACAATTTAATGAAGCGGCCCAGATGTTTTATATTTGCAGCGAAAAAAAGCTGGCGTATTGAATGCAATATCCGCTTAAATAAAAGCTGAATAAAGGTATGCGGTACAAGTGAGGTACTTTTTTGTTTTTTATCAAAAACCAAAAAATGACAAAATCATATTTACAACGATGATGCCCAAAGCAAAAATGCTTGTCCCAAAAAAGAAATAAACTAATAAACAGATAAACTAATAAACAACAACGATGGCCGCTAAAACAGATAACTTCCAATCTCCCGATTATTTTAATGTTGATGAATTGCTCACTGATGAACACAAACTCATCAGAGAAAGCGTACGCAATTATGTAAAGAAAGAAATTTCGCCCATTATAGAAGATTATGCCCAACGTGCAGAATTTCCACAACAAATTATTAAACAACTCGGCGACCTCGGTTGCTTTGGCCCAACCGTGCCTGAGCAATATGGCGGCGGCGGATTGGATTACATCAGCTACGGTTTAATGATGCAGGAACTGGAACGTGGCGATAGCGGTGTACGTTCTACCGCCAGTGTGCAAGGCAGTTTGGTGATGTTCCCTATTTATCAATATGGAAGCGAAGAGCAGCGCAATAAATATTTACCCAAGCTTGCCAGCGGCGAGTGGCTGGGATGTTTTGGATTAACAGAACCTAACCACGGCAGCGATCCCGGAGGCATGCTTACCAACATTAAAGATGCTGGCAACCATGTAATTTTAAACGGCGCAAAAATGTGGATCAGCAATGCGCCTTTTGCGCAGGTTGCGGTGGTGTGGGCAAAAGATGATGCAGGAGATATTAGAGGTGTAATTGTTGAGAGAGGCATGGAAGGGTTTAGCACGCCAACCACGCATGGCAAATGGAGCCTGCGTGCCAGCACAACCGGCGAGTTGGTTTTTGATAATGTAAAAGTTCCTAAAGAAAATATTTTACCAAATGTAAAAGGATTAAAAGGTCCGCTGGGTTGCTTAACCAAGGCCCGTTATGGCATTGCCTGGGGTGCTATTGGTGCTGCTATGGATTGTTACGATACGGCTTTAAATTACAGCAAAGAGCGGATTCAGTTTGGTAAACCCATTGGTGGTTTTCAATTGCAGCAAAAAAAGCTGGCCGAAATGGTTACCGAAATTACCAAGGCTCAATTACTAAACTGGCGTTTGGGTGTGTTGATGAACGAAGGAAAAGTTACACCGCAACAAGTGAGTATGGCTAAAAGAAATGCCTGCGAAGTGGCCACCAATATTTGCCGTGATGCCCGCCAGATGCTGGGCGGCATGGGCATTACAGGCGAATACCCGGTAATGCGCCACATGATGAATCTGGAGAGTGTGATCACCTATGAAGGCACGCATGATATTCATTTGCTGATTACAGGTATGGATGTTACGGGGTTGAATGCGTTTAAGTAAAAAACCCCCTCCGCCCCCTGAAGGGGGAACTTAGGGCAACAGTTTTTTTAATAGCAACTGTCTTTGTAATTCATTGGTAAAAATATTTTTTTGAGCCAGGCTTTTGGAATTCTGTTTGGCTGCGGTGGCGTCGCACTCTTGTACATTAGTTCTTTATTCAACTCTTTTTAAATTTAAAGTAATTTTTATTTTAGCATGCTGTAAAAAAATTAAAAAATAAACTCTTGCATATATGAATACCGCCACAAATTTTAATGCTCTTTTAGTTCCCCCTTCAGGGGGCGGAGGGGGTTTCGTCTCCGTAATCGGCGCAGGCACCATGGGCAACGGCATTGCCCACGTATTTGCACAAGCAGGATTTAAAGTAACATTAATAGATGTAAATCCATCGCAGTTGCAAAGAGCAATGGATAATATTAACAAAAATCTGGACAGGCAACTTGCCAAAGCAAGCATCACCGAAGATCAAAAAAAATCAACGCTTGCAAATATTACTATCTCCTCCATCATTGCAGAAGGTGTAAAAGAAGCACAGCTTGTTGTGGAAGCAGCAACAGAAAATGTGGCGCTTAAATTATCTATTTTTGAACAGATGGATTTGCATGCTCCAGCCGGTTGTATTTTGGCAACAAACACATCTTCTATCTCCATCACAAAAATTGCGGCGGTAACAAAAAGGCCGGGACTTGTGATTGGTATGCACTTTATGAACCCTGTACCGGTTATGAAACTGGTAGAAATAATAAATGGATATGCTACTAAAAAAGAAGTAACTGAAACTATTATAGAGTTAAGCAAACAACTCGGTAAAATCCCCTGCGCTGTAAATGATTATCCCGGCTTTATTGCCAACCGCATTTTAATGCCGATGATTAACGAAGCCATTTACAGTTTGTATGAAGGCGTTGCCGGTGTTGAAGAAATTGACACCGTAATGAAACTGGGCATGGCGCACCCGATGGGACCATTGCAGCTTGCCGATTTTATTGGCCTGGATGTTTGCCTGAGCATTTTAAAAGTGTTGCAGGATGGTTTTGGCAATCCAAAATATGCCCCTTGTCCGCTGTTAGTAAATATGGTTTTGGCTGGTAAGCTTGGTGCAAAAACCGGCGAAGGCTTTTATGTTTACACCGCTGGCAGTAAAGATTTGGTGGTGAGTGAAAGTTTTAAATAAAAGAGTTAAAGATTAATTTCTACTTCTTTGATTGCTATTTTTTTTGTTACTGCTCTAAAAAACGATCTGTGCACTGCAGGTATCTGTACCTCCGGCACCGGTTGCTTTCAACTTTACCACAAAAGGCCCTGCAGCATTATATTGATGAGTTACCGTATTTGTTGTAGAAGTTGAATTTGTTGCATCGCCAAAATCCCACAGATAACCTGTTGCATCGGTTGATGTATTTGTAAAAGTAGCGAGGTAAACAGAAGCGATACTAAAAGTAAAATCTGCCGCTATAGTATTAGCATCTTTTGAAGAGGTGCCACTGGGCCCGTTTACATTTAATTGCAAGGCTTTTATTATGGTATCTCTGGTATTGTTTGAATATTGTTGAACCATTTTGATTAAATACGTTCCGGAATTAGCATAAGCATGAGTTGGATTTATTACAGTTGCAAAACTTCCATCACCAAAGTCCCATATTGCAGACATTACCGGGAAAGGACCGGTAGAAGTGTTGGTAAAAGTTACCTGCGCAGGAAATACCCTTACACTGGTATAAGTAAAACCGGCATTGGGTAAAGGTGGTGGTGGAGGCGTAGGATTATCCGGTGTACAACTTACAAGTGTTGTAATTGTAAGTAAAACTAATGTAGTAAAAAGCTGTACGATGTTTATTCTAAATAAATTCATGTTGTTATTTTAATAATTATTGCGAAAGTACATTTTTACTGAAACGAGTTTCATTATTTAACGTTATTTATAAATTTTTGTTTTAAAATAATTTCTACTTTAGCATCAACAATTAATTTTATGGCAACAAGAGAAAAAAAGATAGATGCCTACATTGCCAAATCTGCTGATTTTGCAAAACCCATTTTACTTCACATCCGGGAACTGGTACACAAAGCCTGCCCGGATGTTGAGGAAAAAGTAAAATGGAGCATGCCTTTTTTTGATTACAAAGGCGAAATGATGTGCCATATGGCAGCATTTAAGCAACACGCTGTAATGGGTTTTTGGAAAGCATCGCTGATGAAAGATTCCATACTTATTGAAAATGCAAAGTCAGAAACAGCCATGGGGCATTTGGGAAGAATTACTTCTTTAAAAGAGTTGCCAACCGATAAAAAAATTACTGCCTGGATAAAAGAAGCCATGCAGCTTACCGACAAAGGCATCAAGCTACCGGCAAAAGCAAAACCGGCAGATAAAAAAGAATTGGTAGTGCCTGATTATTTTTCAAAAGCCATTGCTAAAAACAAAAAAGCAAAACAGGTTTTTGAAAACTTTCCTCCTTCTCACAAAAAAGAATACCTGATGTGGATTACCGAAGCCAAAACAGAAGAGACAAGGAGCAAAAGAATAGCAACGGCATTGGAATTGATGGCTGAAGGGAAAAGCAGGCTTTGGAAGTATGAGAAAAAGTAATTGCAACTTTGGCAAAGCTGTTTATTGGCTACCACTCAAAGCCCGGCATCACAAAATAAAATATCGTCCACCATTTATCTTCCCGGCTCATGTATATTTTATAAGGCCCTTCGTAATGTATTATCTCTCCGTTTTCCATCACGGCATCATATTTAAGCATGCCTTCAGCATGACCTAAGCCACGGCCCTCATCATGCAGTTCAAATTTAATTTCGTCAATGTTGTAACCATCATCTTTAAATTCTGTAAAAGCATCAAAGAAAGGTTTTAATTTTTCAAAAAAATCCTGCCTTTTTAAACGCCTGCCATCGGCCAGCATAAACTCGTAACCTAATTCGGTGCTGTACTCATTAAAATCCCTGGTAAACCAATGCTGCAAAAATTCGTGGGTGTTTTTTTCAATATCGGCCTTATCATTCGGGTGAAACTCTTCGTAAATAAAATTCCAACCCATACCAAATACAGGCGTTTTTTCTATCTCGTGTGCAAATAATTCTTCGGTAATAAATTTGTAAATTACTTCATCGGCATAAGGGCCATCGCAAATATCCAATACTATGCTTTGTTCAGCCATAATGGCTGTTATTCTTTGTAACTCCACAGTTACTTCAGCGGCATTCAATTCATCAGCAGCTTTATAATCAGGCTTACCAATGCTTTCATATACGGTTGTATATTCAGCGTTGGCATGTGCATCTTCAAACGCCATCATGTTTTTTAAAAACTGATTTTCTATTTCAGGCGGTAAATCGGCATTGCTGTCCATAAAAAAAGCATCACCAAACTGTGCCTTTAATTTAAGTTTTAAAAAATCGTTTTCTATCCGCAAATTTTCCTGCGGATCATCTGAGAATAACTCATCTTTTTCCATAAAAAAATAATTTATTTTTTTTACTGCAAACTTTGGCAAAGTTATTTTCCACGTATTTTGGGTGCCACCAAAGCATACGAATCATCAATCATCTCCTTTAATTCCTTTGCAGATAAGCGACCATCCACAATAACTGTGTTCCAACTTTTTTTGCTCATGTGGTAGCCGGGTAAAACAGTTTCGGGATATTCTTCTCTTAATTCTATGGCTTTGTCCGGATCGCACTTCACATTAAACTGCAAAGGTGATCTGTCTAACCCAGTAAGAAAAAACATCTTTCCATTCACCTTAAATACCAGCACATCTTCTCCAAAAGGAAACCCTTCTGTAACATCATCCTTTTGCAAAATATATTCACGTATGGTTTCAATATTCATCTTAACCGATTGTCTTTTTTGCTTCTGTTAATTTTTTACCAATCTGTCCGGTTAGGATATGCCAGAACATTACAAAATCGCTGGCCAGGCTGTACAGCGGATAGGTAAAAGTTGCAGGCTTGTTCTTCTCAATAAAAAAATGCCCAATCCAGGCAAAGCCGTATCCACAAAGCGGTATTAAAGCAAGCATCCACCATTTTTGTAAAACAATAGCAGTAACTAAAATTGCAAGTAAACCTGCTGTACCAATAAAATGCAAGGTTCGGTTTGCAAAATCGCCATGCTCGGTTAAATAGTAAGGATAAAAACTCCAGAAACTTTTGTACTTTTTTTCGGCTGCCATAAAACTGTTTTTAGAAAATTACAAATTTCTGTTTAATTAACCGATTTTTTTTAAGGTTACATTTTGCAAATCATTCAGGCGGTACAAAACTTCATCTAAACGATTTTTGGGAATACCCGCTTTAATGATGCAAAACAACTGCATTTCGTTGCTGAGGATAGTACAGTTAAACTGTTTCATAATCATCATCACTTCATTCATCAAGGTGTAATCAAATTCAATATTATAGCTAACCTCAATTTGCCGTTCAACAACCGGCGTAACCTGCAAAGCCAGTGCCGCAGCAGTTTTGTAGGCATTTATTAACCCAGGCACACCCAGCATGGTGCCGCCCCAATAGCGCACTACAATGATGGCTGTGTTGGTAATTCCCTTGCTGTCTATTTGCCCAAGGATTGGTTTACCGGCGGTGCCGGAAGGTTCGCCATCATCTGATGATCTAAAGTTATTTCCATCTATACCAATGCGATAAGCAAAACAATGATGTACTGCTTTGGGATGTTCTTTTTTTAAATGCTGCAGTTCCTTTTTAAAATCATCTGCCGTTTCAATGGGGAATGCAAAGGCAATAAACTTGCTGCCACGGTCTTTAAATTCGGCGTTGGATGGCCGCTCAATGGTTGTATAAAAATCCGGTTCTTTCATCAAATTTTATTTATCGCCTCGTTTCTATAAAATGAAATCGTATCATTTTGTAATTTTTCTTCTTGGTACAATTTATTATTTTTTAAAACCGGCGCTTCTAATCCATTGCCAATTGTCAATTGCCCATTGCATATTACCCTTGCTTCATCCCACAAGCCTGCATCAATAAAAGATTGCAGCAGCTTAGCGCCTCCTTCTACAATTACTGATTGTATGTTTAATGAATAAAGTGCTGCTGCAATTTGTGTAAATAGATTTTCTTCTTTGTTCAACTTAAAATAAACCATGTTTTCCGTTTCAGTTTGTTTACTGTAATTAAAAACAATTGTTTTAGTACTGCCATCAAACAATTTTAAATGCGCAGGTAATTTTAAATCCAGATCAATTACTAATCTTAAAGGATTGTTACCGGTAAAAAACCTTGCTGTTAAAGCCGGATCATCTAACAAGGCAGTATTTGTTCCTACAAGAATTGCAGCTTCTACAGTCCGCCATTTATGAACAAGCCTATTTGAAAATTCATTGCTGATAAGTAATCTTTTTGCAACAGCATGCTCCAAATTTCTCCCTCTGGGGGAATTTAGGGGGGGCGCAATCATCCCATCGCTGCTTTGCGCCCATTTTAAAATAATGTACGGGCGCTTTTTTTCATAGAAAGTAAAAAAACGTTTGTTCAGTTCAATACACTCCTTTTGTAAAACGCCAACCAAAACATCTATACCAGCAGCTTTCAACCGTTCAATCCCTTTACCAGCCACTGCTTCAAAACTATCGCTGCAACCAATAACTACTTTGGAGATTTTATTTTTTATAATCAGATCTGCACAAGGCGGCGTTTTGCCAAAATGAGCACAGGGTTCTAATGAAACATACATGGTACTTGCAGCAATAAAATTTTTATCCTCTTCGGCAACACTGTTTATGCAATTCACTTCGGCGTGAGCTTCACCGAATTTTTGGTGGTAAGCTTCACCAATAATTCGGTCATTATAAACCAATACAGCACCAACCATGGGGTTTGGTGACACCTGTCCGGCACCCATGGCCGCTAATTGAAGGCAGCGCAGCATATATTGTTCCTCAATTTTCAAGCTGCAAAAATACGCATCCATAAATAAACCTGCCTCTATCATTTATGCTGCCAAGGCAGCTTATCCCGATTTTTTTTGGAAAGTTTGTAGAAAGCGGGTTTCAACAAGAATAACAACTCTTTGCATTTAAAGCTGCCTTCGGCCAGATGTTAATGAGAAGTATTTTAAAAGTTTGACAAGCAATTTTTTTTACAAAAATTGAATTAGCCACAAAGTATCGAAGGCACTAAGGAAAATGCGTAGCATTTTTCTACTTGGTGCCTCTGTGCCTCTGTGGCTAACCCTTTTCGCAGCGAAGCTGAGAAAAAAATCTTATTGTCATTTGCAAAGATTTTAAAACAATTTATGAGTGCCTCAGGCTGACAAACTTCTATTGCAAGAGTTATTAAAGCGCTTTTTTGAACTGTATTAATTCATTTCGTAAATAAAAAAACGAATCACTAAGTTTGCTTTAATGATGTTAAAAGAATTATACCGGAATTTTTTAGTGCAGTTGCAAAAAATTTACAATCTTGGCGAGGCTACAGCCATTACCGATTGGGTGTTTGAAAAGATGGCTTCGCTAAAACGGAGCGACATTCTGAAAAATCCAGAAAAATTAATTACACCCGCTGCGGATGTACTGATTCAAAAAACTTTACAGGAACTTTTATTACACAAACCCATACAATATGTTTTGGGCGAAGCCTGGTTTTACCGCATGAAATTAAAAGTGAACGAGCATGTTTTAATTCCCCGGCCAGAAACGGAAGAATTGGTAGAGCAACTGATAACCGATCGAAAATCAAAACTAACCGATCCGGCGATATTGGATATTGGCACCGGCAGCGGCTGCATTCCCATCGCCATAAAAAAAAATTTACCGGCTTCAAAATTAACCGCTGTTGATGTAAGTAAAGATGCGCTGGCGCTGGCAACAGAAAATGCTGCCATGCACAATGCACATATCAATTTTATGTTGCTCGATTTTTTAGATGAATCAACCTGGCCTGCGCTCCCACTGTTTGAAATAATCATCAGCAATCCACCTTACATACCCGTAAATGAAAAAGAAAAACTTGCTAAAAATGTAACCAGCTTTGAGCCGCATCTGGCATTGTTTGTACCCGATAAATCACCTTTGATTTTTTACGAAAAAATTGCAGCCTTCGGCAGAGATCATTTACTGCCAAACGGAAAAATTTATTTAGAAACGCATGAGGATTATGCTCAGCATACTGCAGCATTATTCCGAACTCATTATCAAACGGTGATGATAAAAAAAGACATGTACGGTAAAGAGCGGATGATTATTATTACTGCTTGATATTAGCTGCCAGCTTGGCTTTGTTTCTTTTAGCAGCTTCCATAATTTTAAAAGCCATGCCGTAATAGGCAGATGTATCAATATTCATAACCACGGTGGGTGTATCAATAAAACGTTTATCTCTTTCTATTTCTTTTTTAAGCAACGAGTCAATGTACATCATCTCAATCTGCTGGGTGCCAATAAACACTTTTTGATCTTTGGTTACTGTTATAATAATATTCTGACTAACCTTGGTATCGCTTTTACCTTTTGGGTTTGATACCTTAACCACATTGGGATTGGCCAATGT
This sequence comes from Chitinophagaceae bacterium, assembly GCA_043756605.1. Classification (GTDB taxonomy): domain Bacteria; phylum Bacteroidota; class Bacteroidia; order Chitinophagales; family Chitinophagaceae; genus Ferruginibacter. The sequence continues at coordinate 24,614 of JAYURR010000163.1, read as the reverse complement.
AGAAATAAGCAAAAAGAACATCAATAAAATAAACAACACATCATTCAGCGGACCAGCATCCACTTCATTGTGATTATCCCTTAAACGGTTTCTTAAACTCATGTTATTGGTTATAAGTTATGAGTTATAAGTTATAAGTTTTTGAAAGCTTGAGCTTGTTTTCACTCATCATTCATCACTCATAATTCATAACTATCTTGTAGGTTCCTGCAAAATATCAATAAAATCTGCTTTGGCCGATTCCATTTTATTTACGGTTTTATTTAATTGTGTATCCAGATAACTGTATCCCAAATAACTCAATATGCCAATTATTAAACCCGTTGCAGAAGTAATCATCTTTACATACATCGCATCGGCAATATCGGTAATAGATGGATTGGTTGCCGATGCAAAATCTCTTAACAACATAACCAGACCAATGATGGTACCCACAAAACCAAACAGCGGCGCAATACGTGCAATAACAGAAAGTACAGGCAGGTTTTTTTCCATACTGTAAATTTCCAGCTTGCCTACATTGTCCATACTTTTTTCAATGGCATCCAGGGGTTTACCAATGCGCTGTAAACCTTTGTCAATCATTTTGGCAACCGGGTTGGGCGTATTTTTTGCCAGGCTACGGGCTGCTGTTACATTACCGGTGATGATATGATCACGAATAATGTTCATAAAATTATCCTCTATTTTACTGGCTTTGCGTATGGCAATAAGCCGCTCAATAAAAAAGAAAATGGCCATGGCAAAAAATATCGCCAGCGGAATCATCAGCACGCCGCCCTTTACCAATAAGGAAAACAAAGATTCTTTACCTGCTGTAGTAGCAGCACCAATTCCTGAACTATCAATCTGCAAAAAAATATTAAACATGTATGCCGGGTTTTATTTTTGTAAAGTTAGCTGCGCCATAATTATGCCAAAATTATTTCAATTATGCAATGAAACGAAACAATCCTTCAATTAGGATATAATGAAATGTTAATCTTCCCGGTGAACATTATTAATGGAAAAAGCAGGAAGGCAAATACTCCAGTATTCGCAGGCTTCTTCAAAAGGATTGCTATAGCGCACACGGCTTCCTTTTTTAATTAAAATGCTTTGCCCGGCGCTTACAATTACTTTTTCGCAATCAACTTCAAATAATTTTTTACCACTGCTCACCAAAGTGTACTCATCAAAATCCGGGTTTTGAAAAGGCTCACTCCAGCCCGCCGGTGCCAGCATATGTGCAATGCTTAAACCAGCTTCGCCGGTTGAAGCACCAATATGTTCTTCAATTAATTTACCATCGGTAGTTGGCACCACAAACGGATTATCCTGTTTAAAAAATGGCATATTAAAAGTTTTAAAAAAACAAAAGTGCCGCATTTGCGGCACTTTATATTCATATCATACAAATTACTTTTTACTTTCCATTTGTTGCATCGCCATTATCTGCTTCATGGTTTTTTCCATACCATCGCTGCCGCCATCTAAAAATATCACATTACCTTTTCCATACTCAGCAAAATTCTTAATAGCTTCTACCCACATGCTAAACAAAATTACATTCGTATCCAGGTTGGCCTGTTTCATTTCGGTAGCAGCCTGGCTCATACCTTTTGCAACTTCTTCTCTAAACAATGCAACACCCTGTCCACGCAGTTGCGCCGCCAGCCTTTCAGCTTCTGCAGCAATTTTTATTGCATTGCCTTCTGCTTCGGCAGCTTTTGTTTTGGTAATTAATAAAGCCTGGCCTTCGTTTTCAGCCGCAGCTTTTAAGTTATTACTCGCCACAACTTTACTCATGCTGGTAATAATAGCTTCATCAAAAGTAATATCGTTAATCTGCAAATCCTGCAGGTGATACCCCCAGCCTTCCAGCGCCACATCCACCTGTTCTTTTACATTTTCTACAATATCGCGGCGCACATTCAAAACCTCTGCCTGGCGCTTGGTTGATACAAACGCACGGATGCTTCCTTCCACCGTTCGTATTAAAGCCTGCATCAAATCTTTTTCGCTGATGAATTTAAAGGCCACTTTCTGTATCGTTTCATCCTGCTCATTCTGTACCGAGTACAGCAGCATCGATTTAAAATAAACATTTGCCTGATCAACCGTTACGGCCTGAAACTCCAGCTCCACCGATCGGTTCTGAATACTTACTTTTTTAAAAATCTGTTCCAGAAACGGAATTTTAAAATTCAGTCCCGGCCGCATAATGCGCCTGTACTTACCAAACATGGTAACCACGCCAATAAAGCCCTGGTTAATGGTTACAAAGCAACCCAGCAATGCCAGTATCAGCACTACTACCCACCAATAATCTTTTAAATATTCCATAATTATTAAATTAGGAGTTGAAGATAGATATTTTTTTATGAGCCCAACAGAAAATCTTTGTGGGGCTGCGGTGGCGTCGCACTCTTCTACTTTGGAAGCTTTGTTGGGCTTTAATTGTAGCGAAGGATATAATTTGGAAACAATATTTTTAGTAAACTATTGATAAATGATAAATCCAAAATCTTAGTTTAACTTTAAATCAATTAGATTAGATAATTTATTTATTTTGTGGCAACAAAAGTGATTTATGAAAGTAACAAAAATTAAGCTTAAAGATTTTCATCAATTTAAAGATTTAGAAATTGATTTAACTTATCCAAAAGGACATACAAAAGCAGGCGAACCGCTTGATAAAGTCTGTATTATTGGGCAAAGTGGTACGGGAAAAACGACTTTGTTGAAGATAATAGGGGGATACACTTACTCCATTAATAGTTTATTATCTGAATATAGACCGGAAGAATTTAAAGATGTATATATAACAAGGAAAGAAAAGGAATTAGAAATTGAATCACGAGTTGGCTATGATGAAAAAAAGAAGATTAATTCTTATTTCTGGAGAACCATTCAGGAAAGTGGTCAGATAATTGAATTTGACAATGCTTTTGAAAAATATGCAAAATATCAAGAAGAAATAAAAAATCATTTCATTTATTTTCCTGCTGAGTTAAAATATAATTATGTAGAAAAAAAAGATGTAAATCTATCTACTATAAAAGTTATTGATTTCGGAGAATATAATTTAGGAGATGTTTGGAATATTGTATTATCAAAAATTCAAGAATATCAAGAAGCAGAGTTAAAAATTAGGCAGCAGGTTTCTAAAGTTGTTGAAGATAACAGCACTGATATGGAAGCTATTCAAAAAGCTGTGAGGAAATTAGAACGATTTCGAAAAAAACAATTTAATCCACTTGCCGATCTAGCTAAAGAATGCCTTGACCCATTATTAAAGAATTTTAATCTGAGAGTGAAAAGAGAATTAGATATTCAAAAAAAGGAAGATTTAGGATTTATTAAGATTGAAGATTTAAAAGGAAACGCAATACCTCAAAATCTTTTGAGTACCGGCACAAAACAGGTAATTTTTAGTGCAATGCCACTTTACTTACTAAAACCTGATGGTTCTCTGATTCTTTTCGATGAACCGGAACGCTCTTTATATCCGAGTGTACAAAAATTCATTATTGATTACTATGTAAATCTTACAAAAAATTCACAATTAATTTTTGCCACACATTCTCCTATAATAGCTGCCTCTTTTGAACCATGGGAAATTATAGAATTGAAATTTAATAATAAAGGTGAGGTATATCAGGACTTATATTATCCGAAAGATAAAGAGAGACATGTGGATAATTATACAATCATACCATCTTACTTAACCTATGATTTGATGTTGAATAAAGTATTTGATTTAACCGAAACTCATTCTAACGAACGTTCTGAAAAAATTACAGAAGCCCTTATGCTTCGGAATCAACTTGTTGTTCTTAAAGAAAAAAATAAACTGGAAACATTAGCAGCTAAAAAACTTTATGAAAAATACAGGGCTTTAGCTAACAAATTATTTTGGGATTTTGATATAATTTAATAATGAAAAAAATTGATAAAGATTTAGCTCTTGCAACCTCCTACAAAAAATGGCTTGAAGGATTAAAAGGGAAAAAGCATCCCTCCTATACTTCTTCAAACCATAAGTATTACTATGATATCATAGCAAATCTATTATGGGTTCAGCAAGGGCTTTGTGCCTACACTGAAATGTTTCTCATAAATAAAACTAGTGTTTCGAAAGAGAAATGGAAAGAGGGTGAATTTCAAAAATTTGAATTTCTAGGCCAATTAGATCATTTTGACCCTACCTTAAAAGATAAGAAGGGTTGGGAATGGGATAATTTTTTTGTTGTTCATAGTGACGTTAATGTAAAACGCAAAAGAGATAAAAAAGTAAATGGAATTATTAAGCCCGACCAGAAAACATACGACCCTTTTCATTTTTTAGAGTATGATTTTAAACAGCATCACTTTCTTCCAAACAGGAACAGAACAATAAAGGAGCAAGATTTAATTTTAGAAGATATTAATATTTTAGGGTTAAACTTTCAACCTATCATTGATTACAGAATTGAGTATTTAAAACCAATTATTGATGAAGTTCAACTTGGCATCATAACCATTGCAAAGGCTAGGCAAAAGTTAAATAAATTTTATACTGCTTTTGAAATGTCACTTTCTTCTTTAGGATTAAAAGATGAAGTATAACCTCCCCAACATTAACAATCCCTTACCTTCCGACCCATATAACTTTACATCCTAAAACAAAACAAAAATGAAAAGAACATATTGCTGGAAATGTGTAATGATGATTGCATCGGTTTTGGGAATGATAGGCGCATTTAACGCCTGATCATCACCTTCAACCTTACACAATTATTTAAAAAAGTTACAAAATTATCTTTGCAACTTTTTTATTAATACTTACCCTCGTTTTTTGCATTAATCTATACTTCTTTATGGCATGGTTTTAATGCGTGATGTTGATTATATCTTAAACCAAAATCAACATCATGAAAAAAATGATCACCACACAGCCAAAAAAAGTATTTAACAGATTAGCCTTATTGATGACTGCCTTAGTTTTATCCTGCTACAGTTTTGCACAGGATAAAAAAATTGACGTGGATATCAACACAAAACCCGAAAACGACAGCAACTTTTTTACCCAACCATGGGTATGGGTAGTTGGCGGTGCAGTTTTTATATTATTACTTATTGCATTGCTGCGTGGGAGTGGTTCAAAAAAGTAAATGAGCCTGTTTAAGTATTGATGGAGCCTTGCAAAATAAGGCTCCATTTTATTGTGCACAACAATAACCTAATATCATCTGCGCCTATCTGTAAAAACCTGTTATGGGTTTATCTGGCAGAAGCAGGTAAACAGCGAGGGAAACCGGCACTGTAATATATGCAAAGGCAAAAAAAAACCAGGTAAACTAAATCCTTCTCAATTAGTTAATTTTTTGCATTTTTTTCATTTGCCAACACAAGCATCGGCAGTTTCATTTAATTTACAGCACTTATAATTTCTCTTTATCTTTATACATCGAACTACTTAAAAAATAAATAAATGCGTAAGGTTTTGTTCTTGCTTTGTTTTCTTTGCTATGGCAAAATTGTAATTGGGCAAGCTTCATATCCCTATCGCGATATAAAGCTAGAAAAACCAGCAGACTATAAAGCAACAGAAAAAATGGCGCTATCGGCCGCTACTTTTTTATTAAACACTCCGTTTGTAGATGTAGATACAGACAGAGGAAGTGCATTAAAATTTTTAAACGACTGGATGACAGGAAACAAAGAATACCAGTTTTATTTTAAAGGCAAAGCATTAAACATTGCTGAAGACTTAAGCTTGTTCAGCCTGTTTCTTGCGGCTATGGCAAAATACAGTCTGGAGAACAAACTGGAAGCTGTTAATCCGCTGAATGTTGATAAAAACGCAGCTCAAATTGTATTAGCCTACTGCGATGATCCAAAAAATAACTTTAAGCTTAAAAAGAAGTACAGGAAAATTCTTGAACAAAATTAAGTTATAAAAAAAAATTTATCCAATGTGGATCTATATAAAAAAGACAACAGTACTTTTCTCAATCTTTATTTTACTGTTTACTACGCTTTATGCACAGCAAACTGCAAGCAATTTTATTACGGAAGGTATTAAACTGTACGACAAAGGTGATTATGAAGCAGCACTGGAAATGTATAAAAAAGCATTGGCTTCTAACCCTGCATCAGTACATGCAAAATATGAAATAGGATCTACTTACCTGCAAATGAAAGATTATACAAATGCCATAAAGTACAGCGAAAAAATTATTACCGCAAACCGCGATTATGTTGACCAGGCCTATATTTTAAAAGGATCGGCACTTGATAATTTACGCAAACCCACCCAGGCTGTAGCAGTATATAAACTGGCCATAAAAAAATTTCCAAAAAGCCAGTTGCTATATTATAACCTAGCACTTACATCTTTTGGTTTAAAAGATTATAAAACCACCGATGATGCAACCATAAAAGCTTTAAAGCTAAACCCTTTGCATGCCAACAGTCATTTTTTACTGGCATTATCGCAGCTAACACAGGGCAAAAGAGTGCCTGCAATGTTAGCTTTGTGTAATTTTTTATTGCTGGAACCCAAAAGTAAAAGAACAGCATCGGCATTGCAGGCCTTGGATGATGAATGGAAAAAAGTAACCGTAAAAGAAAAAGCCGAAAACAAAGGCGGGGATGAATTTTACACTGCGAGTTTAATGTTGGATATACTGGAATCTTCCAAAAAAAATGAAGCCAATAAAAATAAACCAGCCATTGTTTTATTTGCAGAAAATACAAATACTTTTTTTACTGTTTTGGGAGAATCAAAAAAAGATAAAAAAGGTTTCTGGTGGAATTTTTATGTAGATTATTTTTATACACTTGCTCAAAATCATCATACCGAAGCGCTCTGTTATTATATTACCCAATCAAAAGATGATGCTTACGGGCAATATTTAAAAGATAATCTGAAAAAGATGGAAGCGTTTTCTGAGTGGTACACAAAGTACCTGCATAAGTTTTAGCCCTTCGACTCCGCTCAGGATTGATTCGCTCAGGCTTTCTCCTCCCAAATCATCGCAACATGCACAATGGTTTCAGCCGCTTTGGCCATGTCGTTAATACCAATCCATTCTAATTTACTATGTATGTTTTGCATGCCTGTAAAAATATTAGGGCAGGGCATTCCAATATAACTAAAACGGCTGCCGTCGGTTCCGCCGCGTATGCTTTCTTTCTTTACAGTCAGTCCTGCTCTTTGTATGGCTTGTTCGGCATACGCTGCAACCTGCGGATGATTATTTAAAACCTCTTTCATATTGCGGTATTGCTCCTGTGCAACATACTCCATTGTTGTACCAGCAAAAGTTGCAACAACAGTTTCTGCTATCGCTTTCAAGCGGCTGTGGTGTGCCAGCAAACCTTCGTTGGTAAAATCACGCACTATAAATTGTATGGTTGCTTTTTCGGCAATACCGTTTACTGCTGTAGGGTGCACAAAGCCCTGCATTTTTTCTGTAGTCTCGGGGCTCCATTCATTTTTGGGCAATGCATCCAGCACAGCTCCGGCAACTTTTAATGCATTTACCAGTTTACCTTTTGCATAACCCGGATGTGTTATAACCCCATGTATGGTTATGCTTGCACCATCTGCACTAAAGGTTTCATCTTCCAGGCTGCCGGCCTCGCCGCCATCCATGGTGTAGCCAAATTGTGCACCCAGTTTTTGCATATCAACTTTGGCGGTTCCCTGTCCTACTTCTTCATCGGGCGTAAATAAAATTTTTATATCGCCGTGTTTTATTGCAGGGTTTTGTATAAAAAACAAAGCCGCTTCCATAATGGCAGCCACACCGCTTTTATCATCGGCACCAAGTAAAGTTGCGCCGCTGGTTGTAATTATACCGTGGTTAATATGATTTTTTAAATAAGGCGAATCGCTCACCCGCAGTACCTGTGTGTTATCATCGGGCAAAACAATATCGGCCCCATCGTAATAACGGTGTAGTATGGGCTTAACGTTGCTGCCACTGCAATCGGGCGCTGTATCCACATGTGCACAAAAACAAATTACCGGTATATTTTTTTTATCGCTGTTAGATGGTATGGTTGCATATACATACCCAAACTCATCGGTAGTTGCATCGGTAATGCCCATGCCCAATAATTCTTTGTGGAGCAACTTGCTTAAATCTTTTTGTTTTTCTGTTGTGGGATGCGCTGTACTTGTGGGGTCACTTTGTGTATCTATACGAACATAACGCATGAAGCGATCTGCAATGCTGTCGGGGCTTATTTGTATCATGGAGTAAAAATAATGGATAATTTGCTAATGGATAATGGATAATAAAAAGGCAGGTTCATTTAAAATTTGCTACCAATGCCTGAAACAAAAAGGCAGTTCGCTTTCGCAAACTGCCCATTATCCATTAAAAAATTATCAATTTTCCATTAATGCAATTATCCATTACTCCACTATCTCTACCAATTCAATATCAAATATCAGTTCCTGTCCTGCTAAAAAATGATTGGCATCCAGGATAATTATATCATCTTTCACTTCTACAACAATTACCGGAACGGGTTGGCCGGCCTGGTTGCTTAATGTAAGTGGCATGCCTGGTTCAAGCACCATATCAGCAGGAACATTTTCCTTTGGAAATTCAATGATCGCTTCTTCGCTTCTTTCGCCGTAACCATCTTCCGGTGCAATATTTATTGTTTTCTTCTCTCCCAAACTCATACCCGGCATGGCCGCATCAAAACCTTTAATCATTTGCCCTGCACCAACTGTAAACTCCAGCGGTTCACGCCCAACTGAAGAATCGAATTGTTCGCCATTAACCATTTTTCCGGTGTAATGTACTTTTACTACATCACCTTCTTTAACCTGTTTCATAATATTTTATTTTTTGCCCCAAGCCCTCAAGGGGCTTAAGAAAGTTTATAAATAGCTTGCAAATTAATATATAAATGGCAGTTGGTATTAAAAAAAATAAAGCAACTTTACCTTATGAAAAAGATGAAATACGGCTTAATTGTTTTATTGTTTAATTGCTACGCAGGATTCTGTCAATCAACAGTTAAACAATTAAACAATGAAAATATTATTCCAGGGGCTGAGCGTATGCAGGTTTATCTCCCTATGCTTAAAGGCAAGTCTGTGGCGGTTTTTGCCAACCAGACCAGCATGGTAAAAAATACCCATTTGGTTGATACCTTGCTGGCAAGCGGTATTAAAGTAGTAAAAATTTTCGGGCCCGAGCATGGTTTCCGTGGCGATGCTGATGCAGGCGAACATGTTGGCGATGGTAAAGATAAAAAAACCGGCATACCGGTTATCAGTTTATATGGTAATCATAAAAAGCCTACGGCCGATGATTTTAAAGATGTAGATGTTTTAATTTTTGATATACAGGATGTGGGCGTAAGGTTTTACACCTACATATCATCTTTACAATATTATTTAGAAGCTGCGCTTGAAAACCATAAACCACTTTTAATACTCGACCGCCCCAACCCTAATGGTTTTTATGTAGATGGACCGGTGCTGGATATGAAATTCAGCAGTTTTATTGGTATGCAACCCGTACCAGTTGTTTACGGTATGACGATAGGTGAATACGCTTTAATGCTTACCGGCGAAAATCTTTTATCTAAAGAAGCCAATGCAATTAACGCTTATAACGTAACCACCAAACCAACTGTTGATACGCCGTTTCATGTGCAGGTGATTAAATGCAAAAATTACGATCACAACACAAAATACATTTTACCGGTAATGCCTTCGCCCAATTTAAAAGAGATGCAAAGTATTTACCTGTATCCATCCACCTGTTTGTTTGAAGGCACTGTTTTAAGTGAAGGCAGAGGAACCGAAAAGCCGTTTCAATATTTTGGTCATCCATCTTTACCAAAAAAATTATTTGCCTTTACGCCCAACCCCAATGCAGGCGCTAAAAACAGTAAATGCTTTGGGCAAAAATGTTATGGCTGGAATTTGAGCGGAACCAATGAAGCGGTGTTAAAAAAAATTGACAACAAAATTCAATTGAAGTATCTGATTGAAGCATACAAATTATTCCCAGGTAAGGATACTTTCTTTTTAAAAAATAATTTTATAAATAAACTGGCTGGTAATGATATACTGATGCAGCAGATAAAAACAAAAAAAACAGAGGCAGCAATCAGAAAAAGCTGGCAGCCTGCTTTGGATAAATTTAAAAAAACAAGAAAAAAATACCTGCTTTATAGAGATTTTGAGTAACTGTATATAAACAGGATTACTTAATTTTAAGTACTATGCGTTTGTTTACGTCTGTTGTTTTAGTTTTTTTACTATCTGCTGTAACTGCACAGCAACTGCCGTTAGAAACCTATACCCCCGCCAACGGCCTGGTTGATGCCCGTGTTATAAAAATGTTTCAGGATTCAAAAGGCAATATTTTTTTTTTAACCCGGGAAGGTTTCAGCATTTTTGACGGGCAACGTTTTAGTAATTATGGCGATGAGGGAAACAGCCGCACAGAAATTATCAACGGCATTACCGAATACCCCGATGGCACTGTACGCCTGTATAGTTTTGATGGTAACATTTATGAGGTAACCGGAAACAATGTTACGATAGACTCCAGCCACCGCAAGCTGCTTTCAGAAGTAAATCAAGTAATTGATATTGCTGCTAACGAAAAAATAATCGCCACAAATTATCTTTTGCTTAAAGAAAGAAACAAAAAAATTGAACAGATCAAGATTCCATTTCAATTTGCAAAAATGCCCAGGCTGGATAATATTTTTTGGGCAAAGCCATACCTGATTTTCTTTCGCAGCATGCCCGGCAGCGGCCATATAATTTACCTGTACAATTACGCAACCAAAACAATAAGCGATTCACTTAATACAGGTATTGTTTTAAATTCAACATCAAATAAAGAAGGATTGGTTTTTCTTTTTACAACATCGTGGCTTCAGTTAGACCAGGCTGCTATTAAAAAAGGCAAATTAAAAACAGTACCTGCAAATTTTGCCAGCTTTATACCAACATCATTTACTTTACCTTCAATTTGTTTTGATAATAATAATAATGTATGGCTTAGTAACAGCGAGCAGGGATATTGCAGGGTTGATATTAAAAACAAAACCCTTAAATATTATACCTCCGCATCCGGTTTATTGGGTGCTGCCGGTTTTATATTTCAAGATGCGGAAAATAATTATTGGTTCATCTCATCTGGAAACGGCGTACAAAAAATGCAGCAATCGCCTTTAATTAAAATAAACAGTTTTAAGCAGATACCTACCGGTTATGTTGATGCAATAAATCTTGATGAAAAAGGAAACCTGTTTGCAAGTTCTACAACAGGCCATTTTTTGAACGATGAAAAAATTGGCAATTACAATGACGGGGCAGAATTTAAACCCTTTTATTTTAAGGGTCAGTACTGGCAATTTACCGATTACAAAACACTTAAGAGCAGCAAGGGTATTCAGTTTAACCTGTCTGATTATATTCCGTCATTGTCCCGGTATGATATTTCACCAAACTTTACGAGTATTGATAAAGAGGGCCGGTTAATTATTGCCGGAAATATTCTTTTGATAATTGATAAGAATATGCAGCTTAAAAGCTACAGGTTACCATACTTCTGCGATAATGTAATCGCTGATGCTAATAACGATTACTGGTGTTTTACCAGAAGTGATACGGTATTAAGGCTTGAATGGAAAAACGGAAAATTACAGCAAGCATACAAAAAATATATCCCGGGGCTTAATGCCCGCTTTTCGTTGCTGTGGAATAATAATACCATTATAACAGGTACCCGATTTGAAGGCATTAAATTTTTTAACTGGCAAAATAATGAGTTGAATTATAGCGGCAGCATCAGCAAAAAAAATGGTATGCCCGATAATTTTATTTATTCGTTACTTAAAAAAAATCAGCAGCAGTTACTGGCAGGTACAGGCACCGGATTGGTATTAATCACTTTACATAAACAGGATACTGTTTTGGAAAATCTCTCTTTACGCAATAATATTTTTCCTCCGTTTGTTAATCTGGCAATGGCACGTGATTCGTCAATAATCTGCCTGACAGGTTCGGGCAATTTATATCAACTGCAAAAAGAAACCAGTTTTTCATCGGGCTATAAACCAATAGCATTCTTCAAATCCATTTCTGTAAATGGCATACAAGTAAATGATGAAACAAGCTCGTACTCTTACAATAAAAATAATTTCGCTTTCGGCATCAGCGCCCCTTCTTTTTTAGATAATAAAAACATGAAGTTTCATTTTTTACTTACCGGCAATGGCCGGCAGTGGGAGCAGCATACAACCAATGCAGATTATGAGATAAATAATTTACCACCTGGCAATTATACCTTAACAGCCATTGTACAATACCCGGGCAGGTTTTATCCTGATAAAAAACTGGTTTATAATTTCATCATAAAAAATCCATTCTGGAAACAATGGTGGTTTATCATTTTATCAGCTATAGTATTAATAACCGTCATTTATTTTCTTTTCAATAATTATTACAAAAAGCAAATGCAAAAAAAAATGGTATTGCTTGAAAAACAACAGGCTGTTGAAAAAGAGCGTAGCCGCATTGCTGCTGATATGCATGATGATTTAGGAAGCGGCCTAACAAAAATTACCTACCTGAGCCAGATGGCCATTAATAAAGAAGACAGTAAGCCAGACCTGCAGGCCATTAAAAAAACATCAACCGAACTGGTTGAAAACATGAGTGAGATCATTTGGGCCATGAAGGAAGAAAATAATTCGCTGGAAGATTTACTGTACTACATTAAATTGTATGCAGCTGAATATTGTGCAGCCAATCATTTAAACTGCATTATTCATCTTCCTGAAAAAATACCTGCAGAAAATGTAACAGGCCAAAACCGTCGCAATATTTATTTAGCTGCCAAAGAAACGCTACACAATATTGTAAAGCATGCACATGCAAAAAATGTTACCATCACTGTTTCCTTCAACCGGGAATGGACATTGTCTATTAAAGATGATGGTACAGGCTTTGACCTGCATGCCATAAAACCCGACCAGCTTTTTGGCAGCAACGGATTAAAGAATATTAAAAACCGCATTGCAGCTGTACAAGGAAGAGTAGAGTTCATCAACAATCAGGGTACAGAAGTTTTATTTTATATCCCGTTCTGATAAAAAAAAAATGCTGTATAAGCCTTTTGTATCATAGCAGGTGAAGTAAATATGTTTTTAATTTGCAGTAAACAATCCAGGCATGATAAGCATTTGCATAATAGAAGATATACCTGAAATACAAAAAGGATTGGAGTATATTATTGAATCTGATGAAAGGTTCATCCTGCTAAAATGTTTTTCAAACGCAGAGCAGGCCATTGAAGAATTACCAGCCCTTGCCCCCAATATTGTTATTGCCGATATCAATTTACCCGGCAAATCGGGTATTGATTGTGTGCAAACCATAAAAGCCATTGCTCCGGATATTCAATTTATCATGTTTACCATTTATGAAGATAACGACCAGGTTTTTGAAGCCATTAAAGCCGGGGCAAATGGTTACATTTTAAAAAACACCGCACCCGAAAAAATTTTAGAATCACTGATAGATTTAAGTGAAGGTGGCAGCCCCATGACGGCAAAAATTGCCCGTAAAGTAATTGCCAACATGCAAAAAGGCGAAGCCACTGCATACATTGAAGAATTAACACGAAGAGAAAACGAGGTTTTGGTTTTATTAAGTAAAGGTTTTTTGTATAAAGAAATTGCCGAAAAACTGGGCATCTCTGCAAGCACGGTTAAAAGTCATTTAAGCCATATTTACCAGCGGCTGCAGGTTCAAAATAAAACAGAAGCTATTAATAAAATGTATAAAAGGTAAGGTGGCAAAATACCTGCTATTATTTGCCAAACCTTTGAGCTATAATACAAAAGGCCCATTTTTTGAGACGCTTAATTTTTACATCTTTAGTATTAAAAGCTACATGATGAAAAAATATTTACTGCTCTTATTTTCAATAATATTAAATCAGTTTTGCAAGGCACAATCATTTGCCATTAATACAGATGGAAGTACTGCACACAGCAGTGCTATGCTGGATATTAAAAGTACAACTAAAGGCTTGCTGATACCCCGTGTTACCAAGGCGCAAAAATATGCTGTAACTACACCCGCAACCGGATTATTAATTTATCAAACCGCACCGGACAGTATTGGTTTTTATTATTACCAAAACAGCCAGTGGAACTGGATAACGGACAATAAAAAAAGCGACAGTTCTTACTGGGGCCTGCACGGAAATAACAATACCACACCTCCCGCTGCGGGTAATAATTTACCCATTAATTATGCTACCGATACTTACCTGGGTACATCTGATGCACGGGATGTTTCTTTTGTTGCAGGAGGTAACGAGCTGCTTCGCCTTATGCAGGTACCTACAGGTGGCAGAATCGGTTTTTCAAACCGAAGCCCGGAGTATGGTTTAGATATGCGCCTGAGTGACCCAAATCCACTGACGGATATTGCAGGTATGCGTATCATACCAAATCAGTTATTCGACTTTAATAACAGCAATCTCAATAAAGGATTAGTGATTGGCACCAGCGTAACCAACGCCAATGAAACAGTTATCTGGAACCATGCAAACAACATTAACGGAATAATAAGAATGGGGTTTGATCAATTTAATTCCTCCATCCGCCCCGCTATAACCATCAACCAATATGGCCAGGGAATTTATCAAAGAAATCCAAAGTATGCATTGGATATACACTCAAGATCACAGTTTGCACCTGCTACCACATCAACAAATAAAAATGGTGTAAGGGTTACTTATCAAAATCAGGAAAATAATAACCAGGAAGAGAGAGGATTATTTACGGGAGTGGATGTAAACAGCTCGTTTAAAAGTTATGTATGGAATTATGCCGATGGCACAGGAGGAAATAATCCCAACAAAGCAATTTATTTTGGAGTGGGACCCGATATGGATTTGAGCAGCAGTAAAGCCACCATGGAAATACAGGATGGAAAAATAATGATAGGACATATTACAGACCCTAACTTTTTTTTTCCAAGCACACTCAATATTCAAACTGATTATGCACCTGGTGTCGCCAAAAACGGCCTATCAGTTATGCAGCTTGCAACCAATAACGAATCTGCCTATTTTGGTGTTAACAGTAACAACGATATTAACGTTTATAAATATGGCACCGGCGATATTCTTTTAGGCACAAACAATATAGATCATGTAGCTATAAAACCAAATGGCAATGTAGGTATTGGTACAAATAATCCATTGGCAAGATTACATGTAGTTGACAGTAGTGTAATATTTAGCGCTTCAGATAATACGCCTCCGTTTCCCGGAGATGTACCCATAAGCGGACAAGGTAGAAGAATGATGTGGTACCCCGGCAAAGCTGCTTTCAGGGTTGGTTTTGTTAGTACTGTTAACTGGGATAAAGACAGTATTGGATCTTGGTCATTTGCATCAGGCTATGATACCAAGGCAAGTGGTGCTTCTGCAACCGCTTTAGGAGGAAATACAATTGCCAGTGGTAACACATCTACCAGCTTGGGCGGTAGTACCCGTGCAACTGGTATATTATCTACCAGTATGGGCTACGGTAACATTGCAAGTGGTAATGTATCTACCAGCATGGGCAACTCTAATATTGCGAGTGGCGTAGAATCTACCAGCATGGGCAATTCTACTATTGCAAGTGGTAATGTATCTACCAGCATGGGTTTATCTACTATAGCCAGCGGAGATTACTCTGCCAGTATGGGAAATAATACAAAAGCCAGGTCTCCCAATTCCCTAGTTGTTGGAATTTTTAACGATACTACCAATACCAACCGTTTATTTGAAATTGGAAACGGCACAGCCAATAACACCCGGAGTAATGCAGTAACCGTTTTATCAAATGGAAATACAGGTATTGGTACCTCTGCACCAGCCTACCGGCTCGATCTGGCAAATGGCAGTTTTGCATTTGGCAATTCCAACTCACGTACGCAAACCCGCGATAATGCAGGGCTGCAGGGTAATGCAGGCGCACAATCAGGCTTTTTTGAAACCGTTGCACCGGTAAATTATCCCACCGGAGCAAGCTCATGGTGGCACCTGATCGACAGCAGGCATAGCAACCCTGCCAACAATTATGCAATGCAAATTGCCGGAAGTTTTTTTGATCAGGAGCTATGGTTCAGAAAAACAGATAATAATGCACTAAGACCGTGGACCCGTTTATTATCAACTGGTAATATTAATACCTATAGTTGGTCTGTTACCGGTAATGCTGGTTCTAATGCCGCAACTAATTTTATTGGTACAACCGATGCAGTAGATTTAGTTATACGTTCCAATAATGTGGAAGCGATTAGGCTTAATACTAGTGGCAATGTAGGCATTGGAACAGCCAGCCCTGTAAAGAGAACCGAAATTATTGGCCCAGCCAGTGCTACACCCGTAACCCTTGTAATTGGCAACCGTGGCGGCTTTGGCCCTGCAGCTATGGAATTTGTGAGCGATTATGGTTTTGGCAGCCAATGGAGGCCTGGATATATCCGTAGTAATGATGCTGGTGGTTTTACCGGAGCAGTAGAGGTTTATACCAATGGCACAGGCGCAGGAAATTTGTACGGCAGTGTAAAAGGACTGGAAGTAAGAAACGGTGTAACTTATACCGCAACGGGTACTGTAAGTAGTTGGAGTGATAACCGGTTGAAAAAGGATGTGCAGCTTTTTACAGGCGGACTGGATATCATTAGCCAGATAAACCCGGTAAGTTTTTATTATAATCAACAATCGCCTTTTAAAACAAATAAAATGCAGATAGGCATTTTAGCGCAGGACCTGGAAAAAATTGCACCTTATATGGTTGATAAAAATGTTACAAAAGATTTTGATGACCTGCGAAGTGTGAATAACCAGGCTTATATTTTCTTACTTATAAATGCGGTGAAAGAACAAAATAAAAAAATGGAAGAACAACAAAAACAAATTGATGAACAAAGAAAAATGATTGATCAGCTTTTAAAAAATTAGTTTATGAAAAAGAAACACATCATACTGGCATTTGCATTCATCACAATTTTTAGTACTGCTTTTAAAATTACCGATGATATTATTGCCAAACTGGGCCTGGATGCCAACAAGGTTTCCTCGGCACTATTATCAAATATTGTAAATGCACAGCCCAGGAAAGAAGATTGTTCCGGCGATTGTGACGGCTTTAACCTGCAAATTCCAAAAGCCAGTTTGCTGCCCGATATTATTAAAGGAGATAAAGCAGGAGCAGCTAAAGAAGTTTGTGCATATATAAAACAGTACTGTGAGTCTGAGGCGTTTCACCAGGCATACCAGAAACAAAGAACAGCCAATCAGCCCACATGGGAAAAGCCAAGACAAATTGAGCAGGCTTATATTGACAACCTTAAGTCTAGTGTAACCGAGATGGAAAAAGAAATGAAAGGCCTCAGCGGCGATGGTAAAACCATGTATGCTAAAATGGTAGCTACACTTAAAGAACAACTGAAAGAAGCGGCTGATCCACTGCCGCAAACAACAGCATGGAAAGAAAAATATCCTGCATCAACAGATTCGGCGATCATAAGAGGGCTAAAGTTTTATTTAAGCGAAGAAGCCATGGTTGACTTTGGCGCACAAACTGTATTAAAAGGAAAAACAAAATATTTTGTAAACCCCCAATACGAAAAAGAAAAAAGCAAAACCTGGAAAACGATTTACCGGGCAGGCAAAGAAGTAAACACAGTAGTAAAAACCTTTGTAACAAACTGGTTAAAACAAGGTGTGCATAGTTTTTAATAAATATGCTCTTTTGCGGGATTGGAGGTACTGATGAATTTTGTGAAAGGCAAATGCACTAAGTAGATTATAAATAAATAGAACTTCATTTAATTGGTGTAAACATTTAATTGTTTAATTAACTTCGCATATATAAAGAAGCCCCTTAGTTTTTAAGGGGCTTCAAAATGTTAAATTGCGAATGAACGATTTTACAAAACTGAGAATTGTTTTTATGGGCACGCCTGAATTTGCCGTTGCACCGCTTGATGCATTGGTAAAAGCGGGTTGCAATATTGTGGGTGTAATTACTGCGCCAGATAAACCCGCCGGCCGTGGAATGGAACTGCAGCAAAGTGCTGTAAAAAAATATGCAGTTGAAAATATGCTGCATGTACTGCAACCAGAAAAATTAAAGAACCCGGAGTTTTTAGCAGAATTAAAATCGCTGAAAGCAGATCTGCAAATTGTTGTTGCTTTTAGAATGTTACCCGAAGTAGTTTGGAACATGCCACCCATGGGCTCGGTAAACCTGCACGGTAGCCTGCTGCCCCAATACCGTGGTGCTGCCCCAATTAACTGGGCAATTATTAACGGCGAAAAAGAAACCGGTGTTACAACCTTTAAACTGAAACATGAAATTGATACCGGTGATATTTTACTGCAGCAAAGTTTTGCAATACGGGAAACCGATAATGCCGGTGATGTGCATGATAAGATGAAAGAGATTGGTGCTCAGCTTTTGGTAAAAACGGTTAAAGGATTAGCTGATGGCAGTTTAAGAGAGCTACCTCAATCTAAAATCGACAATCTAAAATCTGAAATTCTCCATCATGCTCCCAAAATTTTTACCGAAACCTGCAAAATAGATTTTACAAAAACAGTTAATGAAGTATATAATTTAATAAGAGGACTGGCGCCCTACCCTGCTGCTTTTACTTTTTTACAGGATAAGAAATTGAAAATTTACAAAGCAGAAAAAGTTTACGAAACCCCTGTTGAAGATGCAGGCAGTTTTAAAACCGATTCAAAATTGTATTTGTATTTTGCCTGCGGCGATGGATATATTTCAATACTCGAACTTCAGTTAGAAGGCAAAAAGAAAATGATGATTGCAGATTTTTTACGTGGCTACCGTTTTTAATACCGATTGGATTTTGTAATTAGTACAACCGGTGTTTACCAAATCCAGCCGCACAAAGGCTTGCTTGAATTTCAGCCAACGCTCTTTGGCCCAAAATGAAATTCAGTTTGGTAAAATCATTTTGCATAACTAAGTGTACAGGTAAAATTTGTTTCTGATGTACCAAGTGCATCTGCAGCGGCACTGCTGATAACAATAACCAACCCTTCGTTTTGTTTTATATCAGGAATATTATCCAGCACTTTTGCAAAAACCGATTTACCATTGGCTACGTTGGTAATTTTAATAATTGTTCCGGGCGTTGTATTGCTTTGCAGGCAATAAAATTTATTGTCTGTCCATCCACTGGTGCTTTTAAACACCCCGGCACTGCCCGCCGGCTCAATTATCTCCCCATTTTTTATTTGTTCCTCATACAAACTTTTAAAGCCCGGGCCGCCGGTATTTTTGCCCGAAACAGTTTTTGGGGTTTCGCTAACTTTCTTTTCTTTTGCAGGTATGGTATTAATATTTTCTTCTGCTTTTTTTTCCGCAGCTTCTTTTTCTTTTTTTAGTTCCTTCCTGGTTTTCCTGGGTTCATTTTCAACAACCGGTTGGGTTACAACCTCGGGTTCAGTTACTTTTACTTCTTGCTGCTTTACAGGTGCGGTAGTTATGGGTGCGTTAATTCCTCTTTTAGCAAGAGAAGAAAGTTCTGTTTTAACTTTAAGATAACCTACAATTAACTGCGTTCCTGTCTTCACTGCATCTCCTTTAATTTTATTCCATTGTTTCAGGGTTTCCAATGGCAGATCATTGTAATTTTTAGCAACCCTGTATAAACCTTCTTTATCTTTTATTTTATAGTAAAGCGGCACAAAAGTTTCATCTGCTTCGGGCCTGCCACTTTGAGAAAAATTAGAAGCGTTTAATGGAATTTTAATAACCTGGCCCAGGCTTAGTCCAATCTCCAATAGAAGATTATTAAATGGCGCTATATCTTTAGGACTGGCATTGTAAATTCTTCCTACGCTATAATAATTTTCTTTGGGTGCAACCTTGTGCGTAAGGTAAAGAGCAGGAGCAACACCTTGTACCATCAGGGGATTATCCTGTGCCTGCAATAAAACAGGTATCAGTAAAAAAAGAAAAAATATTTTTTTCATACAGAATGAATTTTCATTGCAAAGAAACGAAAATTTGTTGGTTGCAACGGCTATTCATTTGTTAAGTATGCGCCACTCTTTTGGGTAATAATTATTGCAACGGTTGGGCATTACTTTTATCCATCCTAAAGCCAGTTGCTGGTATGTAAGCAGCACCCAGCCCCTGGATGCACATTCAACAGTTATATCCGTTTTACGCAGGTACTGCAATGCGGTTTCTTTATCAATTTCAAATTTTGGTACCAACGAATTTATGATGTTGCTTACTGCCAGATCATGCGCCGGCAGCAGCTCGTTGCGTATAACAGTACCTAGTTTAACACCTGCCTTTTTTATGTATAGGGCCGATTGAATCAGCGGCAGATCATTTTGAAAATGTACAGGCAATGCAATTACTTCTTCATTTTGTTTGATGAAGAAGTAATCATCAGCATTAAATAAAAACGGTTTGATAGTTTCAATTTCATTATCGGTAAGTACCGGTTTATTTTTTTCTCTTGATCGGGGCTTAGCCGAAGAATGGGTTTTGCCTTCAGTAACTTCTTCGCTACTACCAGGCTTTTTAAAAGCAGCAATAAAAAAACCTTCGCCCTTAACTTTATCAGGATAAAACCGATAACCGAATGAACCTGATTTTTCTGAAATCGTTTCAATAATTCCCCAGGCTGCATCAACATTCAACTGTAAACTTTCAACGCTAAACTTTTCTGCCAGCCAATCTTCAATCTCTTCATCCTCTTGTTGTGCGTAAGAGCAGGTTGAGTAAATTAAAATGCCACCGGGCTTTAAGGCAGGCAAAATATCAGCCAGAATCCTTTGCTGGCGCTGGGCACAGAGGGTTACATTGTTTTCGCTCCACTCATTTATTGCTTTTGCATCTTTACGAAATAAACCACTGCCGCTGCAGGGGGCATCTACTACAACCACATCAAAATAACCGGGCAGGCGTTTAAAATCAGCAGGATCGTTATTGGTAACAATTACATTGGCAGCTCCCCATTTGGTAATATTTTCTGCTAAAATATTTACACGTGTTTTTATCACTTCATTACTAACCAGTAAACTTTGTTGCGAAATAACGGATTGTATTAAGGTAGATTTTCCACCAGGTGCGGCACATAAATCTAAAATTTTTATTGGTTGAGTAAGATCAACAGTTTGTTTCAATACTTCTTCCAAAAACATACTGCTTGCTTCCTGCACATAATAAGCACCGGCATGAAACAAAGGATCGAGTGTGAAGGAAGGACGCTCGGAAAGGTAGTAGCCGTAATCATTCCACAGAACTTTTTCTAACAGCACATTGCCCATTGCTAATTGCCCATTGCTTATTTTTTGTGGGTTCAATCTTACTGAAGTTAGCTGCCCTCCCGATTCATGCACTGCTGTAAAAGCTGCTTCATCAAAGCCTTTCAGGTTTTGTAAAGATTTTATAAATGATTCCGGTAAATTCAATTGATTATTTTAAGCTGATAAAGTTATACCAATTAGACATTAAAATTATACTGTAAGCCTGAGCATGTAGAAGGCGGTATGACAATAGCACCGGGTTCGACAAGCTGCTAATGACAAGTATTTTAAAAAGTTGAAAATCAATTTTTAAAAAATTGACTTTAGCCACAAAAAGAAGGCACAAAAGAAAATGCTTAGTATTTTTCTACTTCGTGCCTCTGTGCCTTTGTGGTTAACCCTTTTGGCAGCGAAGCTGAGAAAAAACTTTATTGTCATTTGCAAAGAGCTTAAAACAATTTTATGAGTGCCTCACCCTTACAACTTTTATTTGGTGAGATTTAATGTCTGTTTGGTACTATACAATCAATACATGCTATAATTAAATACATAAAAATTCCGGCAGTAAAAACTGCCGGAATTTCTTAAACAAAATTAAGGGTATAGATTGATAGGGATAATTAAAACCCAAGCCCAACTGCAAATCCTCGTGCTGCACCTGCAAAATCAACCTGGCCGGTTACAAGGCCTGTTGTAAGATCAAGTGTATATAATTTTGTAAGCGCACCAATACTGAATAAGCCATAAGCCTTGCCAGTGTTGCCGCCAATATCAAAACCATTATCGGCACCAATGTTAATGCCTAATGCACCAACCTCAACCAACGTTCCGTTGTTTGGCGGTGTTTGAATGTATAGTTTATCTGTTGTAGCATCTATTACAAACAATGTAGTGCTGGTAGTACCTGCAAAATTATTGGTATAAGCTGCTGCTGATACTGCCGGTGTACCCGGGTTTAATGGAAGATCAACCGCAGCAATTGTTCCGGTGTTGGGATCTAAACGCAGATTTTGTCCGGTATTACTTACCACTCTAATCCTGTCAACTACCGGGTTAAAATCAAAACCAAACGAAGTGCCCGATAATAAAGTTGCAAACGGCGCCGTACCAACAACGGTAGCTGCACCGCTGCTCATATTAATTGTGTATAAACGGCTGCTGCTGCCCAGTGCATATAATTGGCCGGTTGCAGGGCGCATATCAATACCCAAAACAGTTTCTCCGCCTTGTAAGCCTGTAATTGGTCTTGTTGCGGCAAAGCCGGGTGCTGTTAAATCAAAAATTGAAAGATTATTTGTATTATCTACACCATATCCAACCGGATTTGTAGGTATTGCAAGGCCAATGATTGGAGTTGCCAATGTACCAATATTACGCAGCTTACCATTTGATGTATCAAGCTGATAAAGTCTGTTGGTTGTTCCAACTGTCATAGGTACCAGTATCACCCTGTTATCTGGCGAAATATCAAAATCGCTGCCGCCTACTCCTGCAGAATCTAATCCCAGGCTACCAATTTTTATGATGGTACCGGCATTGGGAGGATCTTGCTTAAATAAATTGAATCCGTCAATATCAAATAAAGTTGTGGCCGATGAGCCTGCAAAACTATTTGTATAAGCTACGCCTGTAATTTTTTCGGCGTTGTTGATATTGCCATCAATGGCGGCAACAGCACCGGTTTCAGGATTTAAACGAAAGTTTTCGCCCACATTGCTCACAACTCTTATACGGTCAACTGTTGGGTTAAAATCTATAGAGGCTACAGTACCAATCATAAGTGGTGCAAAAGGCGTTGCGCCAATTGCCCTTGCAGCACCGGTTGTAATATTTATTACATACAGACGGCTTTGGTTGGTTAGTCCGTACAATTGCCCGGTAGCTGGCCTAAAGTCAATCGACAATATATTTTCGCCGCCCTGTAAACCAGTTACGTTAACCGAAGAAATTACAGTTTGCGATGCATTGGCGTTGTATTTTACCAACGAATTGTTTGCTGTAATACCATAAAACTCCTGGTTTGGTTTTATTACTATTTCGAGTGGTGGTGGTGGTGGCGGTGGTGGTGGTGTTACTATTATTGCATCATCATCTTTATCGCAACTTGCTAAAAATAATGCAGATACTGCTAAAATGGGTAAAAAGCGGGTTAAGATTGACTTTTTCATTGTTGTTTGCTTTTGGTTAAAAGACCATATACGGTTAAACAACAATAAAGGATTTATAGAAAATTGATTTTTTTATAACCCAGCTTTACAAACCATATTTATTTAAATTATTGCTGGCGGATAATTTTTATTTTCGTTTATATTAATCAACAAATTATGTCTTTACTACTAAACCGCTCTTCTTTTGGAAACCCTGCCAATGCAGGTAATGTATTAAGCCGTGAGGAGGCTCACGATTTATTTACCGATTGGGTAAAAAACGAAAGGCTGCAACTGCACATGAAGCAGGTGGCGCATTTAATGAAATGCTGGGCCTCCGAAAAAGAAGGGCTGCATGAAGCTGACCAATGGCGTTGGGAAATAGCCGGCCTGCTGCACGATGCCGACTGGGACCAATGGCCCGATCTGCATTGTAAAAAAATTATTGAAGAACTGGAAGCCCGAAATATTGACCCTGAAATCATCAGAGCCATTGCCAGCCATGGCCCCAATCATTTTGGCGTGATACCCGAAACCAGGATGGATAAAATGCTGTATGCTTTTGATGAACTGAGCGGCCTAACACATGCTTATAGTTTAATGCGGCCCCAAGGTTATACCGGCATGGAATTGAAAGGCATTAAGAAACGTTTTAAAGAAAAGGCCTTTGCTGCGGCTGTGAACAGGGATGAAATTTTAGAAGCTATGCAAATGGCGGGAGTGGGGTTGGAGCAGATAATGTTGTTTATTATTGAGCGGCAGGGAGATGCAAAATGAATTCAGTAAAAAAAATTAAGTATTGGGATTATTTTAAGCTAAGAGAATTTGATATAAAAAAATCTTTTGTTTTCATTGTTCTTTTTTGCTTCTCCAAAAAAGAACCAAAAAAGGAGCCCGACAAAGGATTACATCCCCTTTGTGGGGTGGTTCCCTGATTTAACTTTTGTACTACTGTAAACTGAGATTTTGTTCCCTGATGTTTGGCAGCTTAAGTGGGTAAGATTTTTTTAATTATTGGAGGGGAATGTATCTGAACTTCGTCCCAGCGGGGTTTTCACAACTTACTTTATAATTTATCAAGCTCTTACCGTGAAACCCCGCTGCCGAACGCTTCTTAACCCATCTTAATGCCATG
>JAYURR010000162.1:0-10361 GCA_043756605.1 Chitinophagaceae bacterium | reverse complement strand
CCATGCCCGACTCTGTAAAAATGGAAGTAAAAAAATTAAGCAACTCCACATTACTGTATTGGCAAACTCCAAAAACCGGCAAAGTAAAAGGCTATTATGTTTTGGTAAGAGAAACTACCAGCGCCTTCTGGCAAAGAAAAATATTCACAACAGAAACTGAAATGCGTTTACCTTTTTCAAAAGATAATTATTTTTTTGCAGTGCAATCGGTTAATGAAACCGGTAACGAAAGTTTACCTGTTGTGCCTTTGCCGGGGAGGTAACAATTTATTTCAGCATGGATTTTTTTACCAGCAATACATCTGCAGCAACCATTTCTTTTATCAAACCAGCAAGGTCATATTTTGGCTGCCAGCCCAGTTTGGCTCTGGCTTTGCTTGCATCTCCAATCAATAAATCTACTTCTGTTGGCCTGAAATATTCCGGGTCAATAGCAACTACCTCTTTACCAACCGGTAATTGATAAGCCGGATTATTACAGGCTGCAACAATTCCTTTTTCATCTACACCTTCGCCGGTAAAGCTCAGTTCAATACCCACTTCTTTAAAAGTCATTATTACAAAATCACGTACAGTGGTTGTAATACCGGTGGCAATTACAAAATCCTCAGCCTTATCCTGCTGCAGCATCAGCCACATGGCTTCAACATAATCTTTTGCATGTCCCCAATCACGCTGTGCATTCAGGTTTCCCAAATACAAAGTATCCTGCTTTGCGTTTGCAATGGCAGCAACGGCCATGGTAATTTTTCGGGTTACAAAAGTTTCGCCCCGCAGCGGACTTTCGTGATTAAAAAGAATACCGTTGCAGGCAAACATATCATAAGCCTCCCGGTAGTTTACCACAATCCAGTATGCATATAATTTGGCAACCGCATAAGGGCTGCGTGGATAAAAAGGCGTTGTTTCACTTTGCGGTACTTCCTGCACCAGGCCATACATTTCTGATGAAGATGCCTGGTAAATTTTTGTTGTTTTATCCATACCCAAAATGCGTAAAGCATCAAGCAACCTTAAAGTTCCAATCCCATCGGCATTGGCCGTGTATTCCGGAATATCAAAACTCACTTTAACATGGCTCATAGCTCCCAGGTTGTAAATTTCATCGGGTTTTGTTTCCTGTATTACACGTATTAAACCGGGACCATCAGTAAGATCCCCGTAATGCATTCTAAAGCGGATATTTTTTTCATGCGGATCCTGATATAGGTGATCAATACGGCTTGTATTGATGAGCGATGAACGCCTTTTAACGCCATGTACCATATAGCCCTTGCTCAGCAACAGTTCTGCAAGGTAAGCACCATCCTGTCCGGTTATTCCGGTAATTAAAGCAGTCTTCATTTTGTATATTCTTTAACCATTTGCTGGTAATGAATGTTTAAGTAAAAAATCCTGATAGGCAATTTCTATCCCTTCTTTTAGTTTGGTTTTATAATGCCAGCCTTGTGTATTTATTTTTGTTACATCTAATAATTTACGTGGCGTGCCATCTGGTTTTGTGGTATCAAAAATAAGTGCACCTTCAAAACCGGTTATTTCTTTTACCATTATTGCCAGTTCTTTTATGCTGATATCTTCTCCACAACCAATATTTATTATTTCTTTTTCGTTGTAATTTTTCATTAAAAATAAACAGGCTTCTGCAAGGTCATCTGCAAATAAAAATTCCCGTTTAGGATTGCCAGATCCCCAGATTACCACTTCCTGTAATCCCTGCATTTTAGCCTCGTGAAATCTGCGAATTAATGCAGGTAACACGTGAGAATTTTCGGGATGGTAATTATCGTTTTTGCCATACAGGTTTGTTGGCATTACGCTGATAAAGTTTGCGCCGTATTGCTCCCGATAGGTTTCGCATAATTTAATACCGGCAATTTTGGCGATGGCATAAGGCTCGTTTGTTTTTTCCAGTTCGCCTGTTAAAAGATACTCTTCTTTTATGGGCTGCGCCGCCATTTTTGGATAGATGCAGGAGCTGCCTAAAAACAATAATTTGGTAACGCCATTTTTATAAGCTGCATAAATAATGTTGGAAACAATCATGAGGTTATCGTACAAAAAATCGGCCCGGTATGTATTATTAGCAACAATACCGCCCACTTTTGCAGCAGCCATAAAAACAAATTGTGGTTTTTCTTTGCTAAAAAAATCCTCAACAGCGGCCTGGTTACGCAGGTCAAGTTGCTTAGATGTGCGGTACACAAAATTAGTAAATCCATCTGCAGTTAATGCCTGTAATATTGCCGAGCCAACCATTCCGGTATGCCCGGCTATGTATATTTTATCGTTTTTGTTCATTGTTAAATTAAGTCGGTGCTTTAATTGCTGTGAAGGTAAAAGCTTAATCATTAAAAATAAAAACATAAATAAACCCCCTTAATGCTTGTGGGATAATAGCAGATTTTTTTTTCTTTGTCAATCAGCTAAAAAATAATTTTTGTGGATATGAAATATTATTTAGACATTTGTCTAAATATTTAATTATCTAAAATGAACGCCCTTTTTAAAGCATTAAACGATGGAACCCGAAGAGAGATACTGGAACTTTTGAAAAAAGGCGATTTAACTGCCGGCGACATTGCAGATCAGTTTAACATAAGCAAACCCAGCATATCGCACCATCTGGATATATTGAAACAGGCAGGTTTGGTACATGCAACCAAGGATGGCCAGTTTATTTATTATGCGCTAAACACAACCGTAATGGACGAAATGCTTAAATGGTTGCTCACTTTAAAAAAATAATTTTTTATGAATCGGTTTAAATTATTGCGGCTTACATTTCCTTTTATAATGATGGCAATACCATTTGCTTACTTGGCATATATATGGGCTCGTTTACCCCAAAAAATACCAACACATTTTAATTCAAGCGGGCTGCCCGATAAGTTTGGAAACAAGCCTGAAATTTTTGTGCCCATAATTATTTTTGCAGCAGTTGCTATCGGGGTTTATTTTTTGTTGCTTAATATACACAGGATAGATCCTAAAAAGAAATATGCCCAAAACACTTTATCAGGAATGTACAAACTTGCTGTAATAGTGGTTTTATTGTTAACCTTCATTTCAATAATAATTCTCAACTCAACCATTAAAGGAAAAATAACTGCCATGCCAATTATGTTCTGCGGTATCAGTCTTTTTCTGGCTTTTATCGGCAACCTGATGCACAGCATAAAACGCAATTATTTTGTGGGCATACGTGTACCATGGGCATTAGAAAATGAAGACAACTGGCGACAGACACACCAACTGACCAGTAAAATATGGTTTGCCGGCGGTATAGTGCTGGCGGTACTATCATTGTTACTCAATCAAAAAATATTAACCATTGTATTTTTAACAGCAGTAATTATTATGGTGCTGATACCGGTTATATATTCCTATCAATTGTACAAAAAATCTTCAAAATAAAATGTATGTTTAAACTTATTTTATCTTTTACGTTTGCCATTTTATCTGAAACAACTTTTAGCCAAAATATTGCTGGCAATTGGGAAGGTGCATTGCAAATACAGGGTAGCGGACTTCCCATCATATTCCACATCAGTAAAGACAGTGCTGATAAATATGTTGCCACTTTCGATAGTCCAAAACAAAAATCTTTTAATAACCCCTGTAACCAGGTTATTTTAAAAGAGGATAGTGTTTTATTAATGATTGAAGCAATAAAAGGAAAGTATGCCGGTAAATTAAGTAAAGATAATACGCAACTAACCGGTAACTTTTACCAGGGTGCTAATTTTTTACCGTTAACCCTTATTAAAAGCAGCGGAATAAATGTAGTAAAAAAAGTAAACAGGCCGCAAACACCCGTGCCTCCGTTTTCTTATAAATCAGAAGATGTGGAGTACTATAATGCAAACAAATCAATTCGTTTTGGTGCTACGTTTACGGTGCCATTGTCCGAACCGAATACAGATAATATTAAAGCACCGGTTTACCCAACTGTTTTATTAATTACCGGCAGCGGCCAGCAGGATAGAGATGAAAACATTTTTAACCATAAACCCTTTGCAGTTATTGCAGATTATTTAACCCGCCAAGGCATTGCGGTATTGCGTATTGATGACAGAGGCAAAGCCAAAACCAGCGGTAATTTTGCAACTGCTACAACTTTTGATTTTGCGCTTGATGTAGAAGCAGGCATTAATTATTTAAAAAGCCGGCCAGATGTTGATTCTTTAAATATTGGATTGATTGGGCACAGCGAGGGCGGCATGATTGCGCCCATGGTAGCATCACGCAGAAAAGATATAAGCTTTATTATTTTGCTGGCCGGGCCCGGTATTAATGTGCTTGATATGATGGAGCAGCAAAGTGCAGATGTAATGGCATCAACCGGAACTTTAAAAACAGATATTGATTTTTACCGGCCGCTCTATAAAAATCTGGTTACAGCAATTATCAAAGCAAAAAATGCTGCCAGAGCATCTGATAAAGCAGTTGCAGTATTTAAAAAATGGCAAAAAGGAAAATCAGCAGCTACCATAAAAAATACAACAGGTGTTGAAACTGAAAAAGACATCGTCGTTTTTACCAACGCATTTGTAAATCAATTAAGCAATCCATGGCTTAATAATTTTATGAAAATGAATCCACCGCTTTATCTTGCAAAAACCAAATGCCCGGTGCTGGCATTAAACGGCGAAAAAGATATACAGGTTGCAGCAAAACCAAATTTAGCAGGTATAAAAACTGCGTTACAAAAAAATAAAAATAACCGTGTTACAACAATGGAGATACCCGGCCTTAATCATTTATTTCAGCATTGCATTAAATGCACGGCAGATGAGTATGGCGAGCTGGAAGAAACTTTTGATACTGCCACACTTAAAATAATGTTTGATTGGATAAAAACCGGACGCTTTAAATAAAATCAATCTCAAGTACCAATATGAACTACCTCGCTCATGCATATCTTTCGTTTAATAAGCCCGAAATTTTAGTGGGTAATATGATAAGCGATTATGTAAAAGGTAAAAAGCAGTTTGATTATCCGCCTGCGGTACAAAAGGGCATTAAACTGCATCGGGCCATTGATAATTTTACCGATACACATGCAGCTACGCAAGAGTTGAAATCTTTTTTCCGGCCTCAATACCGGTTATACTCCGGCGCATTTGCCGATGTGGTGTACGATCATTTTCTGGCTAACGATGCAGCGCAATTCAATACAGAAGCAGATCTTAAACAATTTGCAGCATCTACCTATCATATGCTGAAAGCTTTTACAGATATTTTTCCGCCGCCTTTCTTAAAAATGTTTCCTTACATGAAGGACCACGACTGGCTCTATAATTACCGCTACAAATGGGGTATTCAAAAAAGTTTTGGGGGCGTGGTTCGCCGTGCTGCCTATCTTACCGAAAGCGAAATAGCCTTTGAAATTTTTAATGAGCATTACGCTGCCATGCAGGTTTGTTACAATAATTTTTTTTTCGATCTGAAAAAATATAGTTTTAACCTGATGGGTGAATTATTACACAGTTGATTTTAGTATCTTTAAGCGTTGTACAATTAGTTTAGCCCATAATTTTCCAATTGCATCTTAATAAATATGGCCATGCATTTAAAAACAAAACTTTCAATTGCTGTATTTGCATTGCTACCTGTATTATTTTCTTCGTGTAATCAAAAAACAGATAATAATCCAACTGCCGAAACCAAAGTATTACGCATTCCAGTATCAGTAAATGACAGTCTGCTGTTATCAATTGATAAATCGCCGATGGACATGAGTTATTTTCCTGATGATTATCCCAAACAAAAAATGGTAACTCCAAATATGGCAAACCCGATGGCTCGTGTTATTTACAGCCGCCCACAAAAAAACGGGCGGATAATTTTTGCAGATTCATCCGTTACCCAAAATGTAATTCAGCATTACGGACAGGATTGGCGCCTGGGTGCCAATGAAGCTACCGAAATAGAATTTTATAAAGAAGTTACCATTAACAGTAAAAAGATTTCTGCCGGCCGTTATATTCTTTACTGTATTCCTTTTGCTGATAAATGGAAAATAATTATTAACCAAAACCTGTACAGTTGGGGGCTGCATATTGATAAAGCTAAAGACATTGCAGAAATAGAGATACCGGTTATTAAGAACAATGTGCAGATAGAATTTTTTACCATGCTGTTTCAAAAGTCAACTTATGGTTGCGATCTGGTAATGGCATGGGGAGATGTGAAAGCAGTTTTGCCAATCAGCTTTAATTAATTTATATTTTTATCACCCGTTAATTTTAAGGCAGATATTTACACTATGTGTGGAATTGCAGGAATAATATTACATACCCCTAATACAACCGCTCCGGTTCATTTAAAAAAAATGACTGATGCAATTGCTCATCGTGGGCCAGATGCTGAAGGATGGTGGAGCAATGAAAAAAATACGGTACATCTTGGCCACCGGCGGCTCTCCATAATTGATCTTAACAGCCGTGCCGCACAGCCCATGAGTTTTGCAAGCCGCTATAAAATTGTGTACAACGGCGAAATTTATAATTATATCGAAATAAGAAATTTTCTGCAAAATAAAGGTTACCAGTTTTTAACGCAAAGCGATACGGAAGTAATTATGGCTGCGTACGATTACTGGAAAGAAAAATGCCTGCAGCAGTTTGATGGCATGTTTGCATTTGCATTGTGGGATGAAAAAGAAGAAAAACTTTTTGCAGCACGTGACCGCTTTGGCGAAAAACCATTTTATTATTACGAAGATGAAGGCAATTTTATTTTTGCCAGTGAGATGAAAGCCATCTGGGCAATTGGCGTAGATAAAAAAACGAACAATAAAATGCTCCTCAACTATATCACCTTGGGGCATGTGCAAAACTGTATAGATAAAGAGCAAACTTTTTTTGATGATATATATTCATTACCTCCATCACATTATCTAACTTATCAGCCATCATCAAACCTGCTTTCAAAAATTACAAAATACTGGAGCCTCAATAAGGAGACAAAAATTGATATTCTGCCTGCGGATGCTGTTGAAAAATTTACTGAGCTTTTTAACCTTTCTGTAAAAAGAAGATTACGAAGCGATGTGGCCGTAGGAACCAGCCTGAGTGGTGGTTTAGACAGTTCTTCCATTGCACTTGCCATTAATAAGATACAAAAAAACAACAGCAAGGATGCAGGGAAAATGCTGCAAACATTTTCTGCCGTGTTCCCTGGTTTTGAAAACGATGAAACCAAGTACATTCAATCAGTTACAGCAAACTTAAATATCAGCAATTATCAAATAGAGCCAACAGCAGTTGAGCTGATAAACGATTTTGAAAAATTATGTTACCACCAGGAGGAGCCATTTCAATCATCCGGCATTTTTGCACAGTACAAGGTTTTTGAGCTGGCAAAAAAACACGATGTAAAAGTACTGCTTGATGGACAAGGAGCTGATGAAATTTTAGCTGGCTATCCAAAATATATTCATTGGTTTTTACAGGAAGTACTGAGCAGGCATAAACTGGGTGCTACTCAAATAGAAAGAAGAAACTTCCGCAGAAATAACCAACCATTTCGTTGGGATATTAAAAATATCATTGCAGCTTTTTTACCCTCGCATGCAGCCATGCAACTGGAAAAACTGGAATACAGAAAAACCATTTCGCACCCTGATATAAATCAAGATTTTTTAACCCAACTTAAGCACCAGGAATGGGTGGGCATACATAAGCCCATTGTAACCAAGCTAAACGATATTCTTCATTTTAACATCACCGAAATGGGGTTGGAAGAACTGCTGCGCTTTGCTGATAGAAACAGCATGGCGCATGGCAGAGAAGTGCGTTTGCCTTTTTTAAATCATGAGCTGGTAGAGTTTGTTTTTTCGCTTCCATCGCAGTTAAAAATGCACGATGGCTGGACAAAGTTTTTATTGCGCAATGCCATGGATAAAAAATTACCTGATGAAATTGTATGGCGCAAAGAAAAAGTGGGTTTTGAACCGCCGCAAAAAACCTGGATGGAAGACCACACGGTACAGGATTACATACATGAAGCAAAAAAGAAACTGGCCAATGCCGGTATTCTTACAAAAAATGCAGTTAATAAAAAGGTAGAGCCGCTGGCTGCCCATGCAGATAAAAACTACGACTGGCGTTACCTATGTGTGGCGCAGGTAATATAAATTGATTTTACCCGATATTTTCAGACCTTTGCACATCTTAATTTATCATTTACAAAACAGTTATACAAATGAAACTTGCAACAAAATTTATACACGCAGGTGCAGAGCCTGATCCGAGTACCGGTGCTATTATGACGCCTATTTACCAAACCAGCACTTACGTGCAGGAAGCACCTGGTAAAAATAAAGGATACGAATATGCCCGCTCTCAAAACCCAACCCGCAAAGCATTGGAAGATGCTTATGCCATTATTGAAAATGCAAAATTTGGTTTGGCTTTTAGCAGCGGCGTTGCAGCAACCGACAGTGTTATAAAATTATTAAGCCCCGGCGATGAAGTGATTGCCGCAAGCGATATGTATGGCGGCAGTTATCGTTTATTTACAAAAGTTTGGGAGCGCTACGGGATAAAATTTATTTATGTTGATACAACCAATGCAGCCAATGTGCAGGCTGCTGTTACTGCCAACACAAAAATGATATGGCTTGAAACACCAACCAACCCGTTGATGAACATT
Source organism: Chitinophagaceae bacterium (assembly GCA_043756605.1). Taxonomy (GTDB): domain Bacteria; phylum Bacteroidota; class Bacteroidia; order Chitinophagales; family Chitinophagaceae; genus Ferruginibacter. Next base: position 1,700 of record JAYURR010000162.1, on the reverse strand, counting down.
ACTGATATTGCTGCCATTGCAACCATATCAAAAACAGCCAATGCATTACTTTGTGTTGATAATACTTTTGCATCGCCTTATTTGCAAAACCCTTTAGATTTGGGTGCAGATATTGTTATGCACTCCGCCACCAAATATTTAGGAGGCCACAGCGATGTGATACAAGGCGCTTTGATGATGAATGATGCAGCGCTGAGAGAGAAATTATTTTTTATACAAAAAAGTTGTGGTGCCGTGCCTGGCCCAATGGATTGCTTTTTAGTTTTGCGTGGAATAAAAACATTGCACGTACGTATGAAACAGCACTGTGAGAATGGAGAAAAAATTGCCCGTTGGTTACGCAACCATGCAAAAGTTGCAAAGGTTTACTGGCCTGGTTTTGAAGACAGTGCAGGATACGAAGTTGCCAAAAAACAAATGCGTGGTTTTGGCGGCATGATAAGTTTTGAATTAAAAGATGATAGCATAGAAGCAGCTAATAAAGTTTTAACTGGTACACATTTATTTTCGCTGGCCGAAAGTTTGGGTGGTGTAGAGTCGCTGATAAACCACCCGGCAGTAATGACCCATGCCAGCATACCACGTGAAGAGCGTATTAAAAATGGACTTAGCGATGGATTAATAAGATTGAGTGTAGGTATTGAAGATGCAGATGATTTGATTGAAGATTTGAATAAAGCAATAGGATAAATAATTATGAAAATTTACAAGCTGCTTTTTTTGATTTGCTGCCTTTCTTTTGTTAGCTGCGTAAATGCGCAAACAACAAAAGAAAATCTCTCGAACTTTATACAACAAGCCGCAGACAGTATTTACAAAAAAGAAAGTTTGCCCGGCATCTTTGTTAGTATATTAAATAATGGCGAAAGGCAATTTTTTAACGCCGGCTTTGCCGACCCCGATAAACAAAAGATTTTTGATGCAGCAACCATGTTTGAAATTGGCAGCATAACCAAAACCTTTACAGCGTATGTTTTAACGGCGGTTTTAATGGAAAACAAAATTGATGAAACAGAACTGATTATAAAATATCTGCCAGATTCGGTTAAGCAAAATAAAAATTTAAGCAGCGTCAGTTTTTTAAATTTGATGAACCACACTTCGGGCTTACCAAGATTACCTGGCAATATGAAACCTGTTAACAACAGGCAGCCATACGAAGATTATGCTGAAAAAGAATTATTCAGTTATTTAAAAAACTGTACCCCAAAAATGGATGGCAAATACGATTACTCAAATTTGGGTGCAGGCGTAGCAGGTGTTTTAGCAGAACGCATATCTGGCAAAACTTATGCAGCACTGCTTGATGAATATATTTTTATTCCCTTCAAAATGGTAACTCCAGCAAACGGCATTGCTGTTAACCAGAATAAAAGCACCGGATATTATGCAAACGATGACAAGGCAGCATATTGGAACATGAACGTTTTAGCTCCTGCAGGTGGTTTAAAATGCACAGGTACAGAAATGCTGACTTATCTGCAAAACTTATGTTTTCCTAAAACAGATAATTCAAAAATTATTATTGATAAATTAACTGCTCAAAGTGTTGCTCTAAATCCCAAAATAGCCATTGGCAGGGGCTGGCATATTTTTAATGATAAAGACCAGCCGCTTTTTTATTGGCACAATGGCGGCACGTATGGCTTCTCAACATTCTGTGCATTTACAAAAAATAAAAGCAACGCGGTAATTGTAGT
>JAYURR010000161.1:0-33203 GCA_043756605.1 Chitinophagaceae bacterium | reverse complement strand
TAACCTTTGGCATTACATAACTGTTTTTAGTTACTCCCTACTGGCGGTTCCGAAACTACGGGACACTTGTTGAGCCTTGTGGGAAATGTCTGAAAAAGACCTATTTATCTCTTTCGGGCGGCAAAGGTAAGGGAAAACAAGGGAAATTGTTCCAATTTTTGGAAGTTTTTTGGCCAGACTTAGGTATTTCTATTGGGCTTCATTGGCGTCGCACTCTTGTACTACATATCTTTATTGGGCTTTTATCTAAGCGTAAATTTATAACCGCATCCTGTAAAAGTCAAATTTATTGCCCTTAAACTACTATCGCAGTCAATAAATTTACTAAATTTATTAGTTTTTTATATTGAAATTACTTACCTTAGCATTACAAAATCACATTTGCATGAAAAAGGAATTAATAGCTGAATTATTTGAATAATTTGAAAAGGCTGGTTATGAGCTTAAAGGCATTGAATGTTGGAGTGCAAGGGAATTACAGCCCATATTAGGATACTTAAGATGGGAGAATTTCGCCAATGCGATAGATAAGGCAAAAAAGGCTTGTGAAAATGCAGGAGAGAAAGTTAGTGACCATTTTCGTGACTTCACGAAAATGGTTGAGCTTGGAAGTGGAGCTGAACGAAAAATTGAAGACATAGCCTTAACCCGTTATGCCTGTTACCTGGTTGCACAAAATGGCGATGCCTCCAAACAGGCTATTGCTTTTGCACAAACTTATTTTGCTGTGCAAACCCGTAAGCAGGAAATTATTGAGCAACGTTTACTGGATATTGCAAGAGTAACAGCCCGAGAAAAGCTCTCCAAATCCGAAAAGAAATTATCGGGTATAATTTACGTACGTGGTGTTGATGAAAAAGGTTTTGGTGTTATACGCTCCAAAGGCGATGCTGCTTTATTTGGTGGCTTTAGCACCAATGATATGAAACACAAATTAGGTGTACCTACCAACCGGCCCTTAGCCGATTTTTTGCCTACCCTTACCATTAAAGCCAAAGACTTTGCAACAGAACTTACCAGCCACAATGTAATTGAAAAAGATTTGAAAGGCGTACTGCCATTAGCGAATAGCATGTTGACAATAATGCAGCTGTAAGAAAAATGTTGAACGAACGTGGCGTACAACCAGAACAATTACCTGCGGCAGAAGATGTAAAAAAACTGCAAAGGAAACTGGAGAGTGAGGAGAAAAAGTTGGTGAAAGGGATTAAGAAATAGAAATTGCTTATTTGGCATAATAATTTGTGCCAGGTGTCAAGTTAAAAAAACATTCCCATTTTACTCATCCATCCCTTCACCACCCTCAGCAGTCTTACTCGAATTTTTCAACATCTGATTTATCATATCAATCTCCGCAGGCGTAAAGTAACGCCATTTGCCGGGCGGTAAATTGTTTAAAGTCATGTTCATAATACGGGTGCGTTTCAGGCTTTCAACATTGTAGCCAAGTGCCTCACACATACGGCGTATCTGGCGGTTAAGGCCTTGTATCAATATTATTTTAAAGCGGTTTGGGCCTTCCTGCTTAACAAAACATTTTTGAGTTACGGTGCCTAAAATACGAACGCCGTTACGCATTTTTTGTATAAAATCTAACGTGATGGGCTGATCAACCATAACCATATATTCTTTTTCATGCTGGTTACCGGCACGCAAAATTTTGTTTACAATATCACCGTCATTTGTTAAAAATATCAGGCCTTCGCTACGCTTATCCAACCGGCCAATGGGAAAAATCCTGGTTTTATAATTTACAAAATCAATGATGTTGGTTTTGTCTTTTAAATCGGTGGTGCAGGTAACGCCTTTGGGTTTATTTAGGGCAAGATACACAGCCGTTTTCTTTTTTTTGCCTATAGATTCGCCATCCACCTTTACAACGTCACCTTCCTTTACCCTGTTACCTTTGGTGGCCTCTACACCATTTATTGTTACACGAAGTTGCTCAATGTATTTATCAGCCTCCCTGCGGCTGCAGAAGCCCGTTTCGCTGATGTATTTGTTTAAACTGGTATCCATCTTTGTAAAAATAAAAAAAGGGAAGCAAGAACTTCCCTTAAATGTTTTATGTTTTTAAAACTATAACCTGTCTGCTTCCTGCTGTTTTCTTTTTGATAGTTTGGCTTTAGGCGCAAACATTACCAGCATTCTTTTACCTTCCATTTTTGGTAAGCCTTCCAATGCTCCCACATCTTTTAAGCGATCGGCAAATTTTAATAACAACAATTCACCTCTTTCTTTAAACATAATGGCACGCCCTTTAAACTGAACGTGAGCCTTCACTTTATCACCATCGCTCAAAAATTTTTCGGCATGTTTTACCTTAAACTCAAAGTCATGATCATCTGTATTGGGTGTAAAACGAATTTCCTTAACCTCGCTGGTTTTGGATTTCGCTTTCATCTCTTTCTTCTTCTTCTTCTCTTCGTACAAAAATTTATTGTAGTCAATTATTTTACAAACAGGCGGCTTGGCACCGGGAGAAATTTCTACTAAATCGAGTTCCTGCTCTTTGGCAATTTTAATTGCATCGGCAAGTGAATAAACACCGGGTTCTAAATTTTCGCCAACCAAACGCACTTCCAGTGCTCTTATCATGTGGTTGGTACGGTGCTCCTGTTGTTGTTCTTTTTTAAAGCGGGGATTAAAAGTTCCCCGGGGTCTTGGTGGAAATGCCATTTATTGTTTTTAGTTTATAATGTTGTTTTGTGCTTATCAAAATTATGTTTTTATTGCAGATAAGCTATTAGCAATATATTTATTTATTGTTACTAATCCAAATTTTACCGGTAATCAGTTTCCACGCCAGGCTTTATTCTGATACCTTATCTCTAATTTCTACAAGTATATCCTGCACAAATTCTTCAATCAATTTAACGCCAATATCTCCTTTACCTTGTCTGCGTATGGCTACTTTTCCTTCATTCATTTCCTTCTCTCCTATCACCAGCATGTAAGGCACTTTGGCAATCTCAGTATCACGTATTTTACGCCCAACTTTTTCGCTTCTGTCGTCAATTTCAGCACGAATATCAGCTTTTTTAAGCGTTTGCAAAATTGTATTTGCATAGTACATAAACTTATCGCTGATGGGTAGTATTTTAACCTGCAGCGGCGCCAGCCAGGTAGGGAATTTACCGGCATAATGCTCCAGCAAAAATCCTATAAACCTTTCATGCGTACCCAAAGGTGCCCGGTGAATAATCAATGGCACTTCCGGACTGTTATCTTTATTTGTATAGCTTAAATTAAAGCTACGGCCCTGTGCAAAATCTACCTGGTTGGTAGCCAGTGTAAACTCACGCCCAATAGCACTCCAGATTTGTACATCAATTTTTGGGCCGTAAAAAGCACCTTCACCTTTAACTTCTACATAAGGAAAATCATTTTCTATCAATACCTGGCGTACCAGATCTTCAGTCTCCAGCCATAGCGCTGGCTCGTTCACATATTTCTGTCCCAGTTTTTCCGGATCGTGTAATGATAGTCTGATCACATATTTCTCTATACCAAATATTTTAAAATATTTAAAATACATATCAATTACCGCCTTAAATTCTTCGGCAAATTGTTCCTTGGTGCAATAGATATGAGCATCGTTCATGTGCAGGCATCGCACCCGCATGAGGCCAAATAACTCGCCACTTTGCTCGTACCGGTAACAGGTTCCGTATTCTGCAATGCGGAAAGGCAAATCTTTATAACTCTTGGGTTCTGCATCAAATATTTTATGATGATGCGGACAGTTCATCGGCTTTAAATAATATTTCTCGCCATCCATTTCCATTGGCGGAAACATACTATCGGCATAGTAGGGCAAATGCCCGCTGGTTAAATACATGCTTTCTTTGGCAAGATGCGGCGTAACCACTCGTTTATAACCTGCTTCTTTTTCAGTTTGCTTTGCCAGGTTTTCTAGCTCTTCAATAATGATGGTACCATTTGGTAACCACAGTGCTAAACCTGGCCCTACTTCTTCACTAAAAGTAAAAATGCCCAGTTCTTTACCCAGTTTACGGTGATCTCTTTTTTTAGCTTCTTCCAGCATCAAAATATATTCGTCCAGTTCTTTCTGCTCCGGAAAAGTAACACCATAAATACGGGTAAGCTGTTTGTTTTTTTCATCGCCTTTCCAATACGCTCCGGCAATGCTGGTAAGCTTGATGGCTTTTATAAAACCGGTATTGGGTATATGTGGGCCACGGCACAAATCGGTAAATCCTCCTTGTGTATAAAAAGTAATTTCGCCATCGGTTAAATTACTCAACAAATCCAGTTTATATTCATCCCCCTTCTCTGTAAAGTATTGCACAGCCTCGGCTTTGGGCATGGGTTTGCGTATAAAAAGATTTTTTTGCTTCGCCAGTTCGTTCATCTTTTTTTCAAGCGAAAGCAAATCTTCTTCAGTAATTTTTTTATCGCCCAGATCCATATCGTAATAAAAACCTTTTTCAACAGCCGGACCAACCCAGAATTTTACGCCAGGGAAAGCAGCTTCTACCGCCTCGGCCATTAAATGGGCCGATGAATGCCAGAAAGTTGCTTTGCCATCCGTATCATTCCAGGTAAGTAAATTAAGTGTTGCATCGTTTTCAATAGGGCGATGTGCATCCCAAACTTCGCCGTTAATCTTCGCCGCCAATACTTTTCTGGCAAGGCCTTCGCTGATGGATTTTGCAACTTCAAATGCAGAACTTCCCTGCTCATATTCTCTTACGGCACCATCGGGTAATGTTATCTTTATCATATCTTTAATTAAAAAGTCATTGGTCATTAGTTATTAGTCATTAGCGGCTAAGAACAAGTGTGAAGTGGATGCTTCAAAAAATGACTTAATGACAAATGACTAATTTCCAGGTGGCAAATTTAACGAAGTATTAGCTATGGAAAAATTAATCTAAAATATCTTTGCAAACAATGAAAAAGACATTCTTTTTCCTTATTGTGTTTTTAATTTCATTTGTTGGCTTTTCGCAATCGCTGGAAGGTGAATGGAGTGGATACTTCACCCATAATGAAGATCCGGATGAAGACCAAGTAAAAATTTTTATTCGTTTCATGAAAATCAATGACACAACTTTTGAAGCAGTAAGCAAAACAATATCTAAATATCCCAAAAAGGAAAATGATACAGCAATCTGTATTTTAAGGGGCGGATTTTATGAAGAAAACATTTTGCTTTTAGAAGAAACCAAAGTAATAAAGGAATTTACATATTTCAACGGTTGTTTACAATTAATGAAATTATACTATAGAAAAAGAAAGAAATACATTGAATTAACAGGAGATTGGTACACTGAAAATGTGAACTGCGGAAGTGGCCAGATCCGTTTAACAAAATCTAATAATTAATAATGAAGAAAATTATACCGTTTATTTTATTTGTTTTTATGTGTACAAGCCTGCATGCCCAGGATTTTACAGGCCAATGGAAAGGAGAATTTATTGATAAAAGTTCTGCGTTTACCGGCTGGGGCGGCGATCGTTGTGAATATGTGCTGGAACTGGAATGCAGCGGCACCAAGGTTACTGGCTACTCTTACACTTATTTCAGCGATGGCGGAAAACGTTACTACACCATTTGTAAATTGAGCGGTACGGTTGATAAAGCGAGTAAATCGGTTGAGGTAAAAGAAATAGAACGCACCAAAACAAATGTGCCGGTAACCATACGCAACTGTTTTCAGATACATCGCCTGACTTATTTTAAAAAAGATGACCAGCAATCGCTTGAAGGATCCTGGGTGCCTATACCTAATCAGCAGGGCGATTGCGGATTTGGCACAACCATTTTAAGCCGCAGGGTTTTACAAAAAAATCCGGCTTATTTAAACAATCCGGTTACTAAAACCAAGCCTGTTGTAAAACCAAAAACTACACCGCCGGCATCACCGATTGTAAAAGCGGTGCCTAAAAAAACGCCGCCGGCAGTGGCAAAAAAAAAGCCTGCAGCACCAATTGTAAAAACTACCCCTAAAAAAGTTACAGCGCCTCCTGTAATTAAAAAGGATACTAAAAAATCAACAACACCTATCATAGTAAAGGTTGCGCCTGACAAAAAAATTAATACCGAACCCAAAGCAGTAGTTACTAATGATTTACCAAAACCACCGCCGGTTATAAAAACAACGCCAGCACAAGAAATAGTGGTGAATGACGCTTACAAAAAACGCAACAGCGAACTTATTAAAACCATTGAGATTGACAGCACCAGTTTTACTGTTGATTTATACGATAACGGCGAAATTGATGGCGACAGTATTTCTTTATTTTTTAATGGTAAGCTCCTTTTGTCTCACAAGCGGCTGAGCGATAAAGCAATCAGGCTTACACTTAATGTTGATGCCAACCAGCCAGTGAATGAGTTGATCATGTATGCCGAAAACCTGGGCACCATTGCTCCCAACACAGCTTTAATGCTTGTAAATGATGGCGAAAACCGGTACGAAGTGCGTATTTCATCTGATTTACAAAAAAGCGGCGTAATCAGGTTTATACATAAGCCCAAAATAAAGCAATAAAATAGCTGGTTGTTCGTTATAAATACAACCAATATTTTATTACCAATGAAAACTACTTATACCTACATGCTGTTTATTGCAGGTTTGTTATGCTTTTCTACCTTCCTTAATTCATGTACCAAGGCCGATACCAGTGCTACTTTGCCAAAAGAGCAACAAGTGGTTGGCGAATGGGTTATAAACCGGGTGCAGCTTAAAATTTTTCAAAATGGCGTATTTGTAAAAGATACCATCATAAAATCTACTCCCAAGCCCAAAAACTTTGTAAAATTTGATGCAGATGGAAGATTTGAATACAAACTGAACAGTACTACTTCTGATTTAGGTACATATGAATTTGGAGGGTCTGGCACGCTGATCACAAATTCAGCTCCTAAAAGTTATAACTGGACTATGATTACGCTTACAAATGTATTATTTACACTGGTTTCAAAAGGACCTGACCCTGCTTTCCCCGGTGCTTATGTAGAGCGCTACCAGACATTTACACGCTAACCCATTATTTGTTAATAATAAAACCCTGCATCAGTTTTTAAGCTGGTGCTTTTTTATTTTGGGAAGATTTAGGATTTTACCTTTGGAAAAAATTGATTTGCAACAGAGGCACTGAATACACAGAAAAAAAACGCATGTTGATTCTGTAGTTTTTTGTTTTAGCTGCCTTTGGATTTTGCCTTCGGCAAAAAAGTTGTAGCCACAGATTGCACAGATTAACACGGATGTTTATTACTGTATATTCTGTGTATCTGCGGGGATAAAAATTTGCGAAGCAAATAAATCTGTGTTAATCTGTGCAATTTGTGGCAAACCTCCTTTCGCAGCGAAGCTGAGAAAAAAAATCTTAGAGGTTTTTAAAATTTCACATTCCACGTAATGGCCGGTATTACCGGAAATAAAGAAACCTGTTTGGCCTGTATTTCCAATGTACCGTTAAGCGGACTGCCGGATTGATCGAAGTAAACGAAGTAAGGATTTTTACGGTTGTATAAATTGTAAACGCTGAAAACCCATTCACTCTTCCACTTGCGTTTCAGGTTTTTCTTTGGCGTCATAATGGCTGCAAAATCAAACCGGTGGTAAGATGGTAAACGGTATTCGTTAATGCGGCTGTACTCTTGCGTAAGTATGCCGCCAACAATATAAAAGCGTTGCGGTAAGGTTGCTGCATTGCCTGTACCAAAAACAAACGATGCAGATAGTTTCCATTTTTTGTTGAGCTCATAAATAGCAACCACACTCATATCATTTCTGCGATCGTATTTTGCCGGGTATTTTTCTCCAAAATTTAAAGTAGGAAATTTGCGCCATGTCCAGCTAAGGGTATAACCAACCCAACCAGTTAAGCGGCCCTTGGTTTTATTTACAAAAAACTCCGCACCATAACTCCATCCTTTACCAAATGCAAAATGGTTTTCTGTATCATCCAGGCTGCTGGGTACGTAACCTTCTTCATACTCAATCTGGTTTTGCATTTGTTTATAATACAGCTCTACAGAGGTTTCGTACATATTATCCTTAAAGTTTTTAAACAGGCCGGCAGCATACAACCAACTGATTTGCGGCTTTACTTTATAAGTGCTGGGTACCCAAATATCTGTTGGTAACGTGGAGCCTGCATTGCTTACCAGGTGTATATATTGCAGGTTGCGGGTAACGGATGCTTTTACCGATGTTTCATCATTTAATGCATAGCGCATGGTAAAACGTGGCTCCAGCCCTCCATAAGTTTTTACTGCTTTGCCTTTTCCAAAAACGGTGCTGTCGGTGCGGTTGCCATTGGCATCTGTTTCGTAAATTTTATACGGCCCAACCTGTTGAAACCAACTGTACCTTAAACCAATATGTACTTTTATTTTTTCGTTTATTTCCCAATCATCCTGTGCATACAAAGCCGCTTCGTGGCCGTATTTTATTTGTGCATTGTTGGGATTAAAAACAGTAGAATCCTGTTTGCCGCTTATTACCGACGGAGTAAATTTATGATAGGTATAAATGCCGCCAAATTTCAATTTATGGCCGGTGTAAGGATACAGATCAAAATCCTGTTTTAAACTTAAATCCCTGATGCCCGATGCAAGCTTTAACTGAAAATCGTTTTGTACGGCGTTAAAAGTAAAATTATAATCGTTGTAAACGGCGGTGGTATTGCCAAATAGTTTTTTGTTAAACACATGGTTCCAGCGTAAAGTGCCCGTACTGTTGCCCCAGGGAATATTAAATTTTAAACTCTGTTTTCCGTTAACGTAATCAAAAACATCACGACCAAAATAACCGCTCAGGTATAATCTGTCTTTATCAGAAAAAATATAATTGACCTTTGCATTCAGATCGTAAAAATAATACCCGCTGCCTTTAAACTGGCTGCCCGGTTTAATAAACGGTTTTGCAATTGCATCAATATAAGTACGGCGGCCCGAAACGATAAAAGATGATTTATTTTTCTTTAGCGGCCCTTGTATAGAAAGCCTGGATGCAATTACACCAATGCCGGCATCTACCTGAAATTTTTGATTGTTACCTTCCTTCATCGAAATATCCAGCACGCTTGATAGTCGGCCGCCATATTGAGCCGGCATACCGCCTTTAATAAGTGTTACATTTTTTATAGCATCCGAATTAAAAATGGAAAAAAAACCAAACAGATGGCCGGTGTTGTAAACGGGTGCATCATCCAGTAAAATTAAATTCTGATCGGGCCCGCCGCCACGTACATATATACCGGCGCTACCCTCGCCTGCATTGCGTACGCCGGGCAAAAACTGTATGGTTTTAAGCAAATCAACTTCGCCCAAAAATGCGGGGATAGATTTTATCTGTTCGATGGGTAGTGTAAATTTTCCCATCTGCGCATTCTTAACATTGGCATCTCTTTTTTTAGAAGATACCACCACTTCTTCGGCCAGGTATGCTTTTGGTAAAACCTCAAAATTTATTTTGGTATCGCTCCGCAAATCAATTGAAACTGCTTTAACCCGATAGCCAATAAAAGTGCAGATAAGTATGTATTTCCCTTCATCCAAAGTAATTGAATAAAAACCATACCCGTTACTGCTGATGCCTTTTGTTTGGCCCTGCACAGCAATGGTAGCACCAATAAGGGTTTCGCCGTTTAACGAATCTTTAATATACCCGCTGATGGTATATTTATTTTGGGCAGATGCGGTTAACGAACCCAGTACAAAAAGAAAAACAAAAAAAAATATTTTCATAAGTCAGGTTAAAAAAAACTCATTCTATTTGGCTATGATCGAGTCTTTATCTTCGCCACAGTTCAACATGCCCGATCCATACTTCGGATCATTTTTCCCCAGGTAAGGATTGGTTCTGCCCTTTCCGCTTTTGGTATCAATCCAACTGGCTTCTTTATCACCATCAAATGCCATCGGGCAGCTTTGCCAATATAAATTTTCTCCTTTGTAATTAATTGCTCTCAGCAAATCAAACATCTGCAGGTTTACCTGTTTAAAATCCATTCTCATTTCTTTAATTACAGTTTGTGCCTGCAAACTCATGGCATTTGATTTTACATCATTTAATAAAGGTTGCACAGTATTTATCAGCCCCGAAGTATCATTTTTTAATTCATCCATTTTAATGCTGTCAATAACAGCTACCATTGCAGTACAGGCTGCTTTTGCGGCAGCAGTATCAGCGTTTACAAAAGCCTCTTTCATTGTAAAATACGATACCATCATGGCTTTTATCCCCTCATCAAACAATGGCGTTGCAGATTTCATTTCCAATTTTTTAGCCTGTTCACCATCAAACCCACCACTTTTATTGGTGCTGAATTTGTACACCACATAACCGGCAATCGACAGTACAAGAATTAATAAAACTAAAGGTAACTTTTTCATATAATGCTATTTTCTGCAAATCTAAACTACTCATTATATATTTTGACGACTTGTGAGGAAGAATTTTTGATATTATAACATGATTTGGGCTTTAAGGTTCGATATTCGTTATTTTTGCCGCTTTATAAACCGTTTGGAAATTTTATTATGCTTTTAGGATTACAAAATGTAACATTTGAATTTGGCGCCAGAACCATTGTGGAAGATGCAACCTGGCATATACAACCCAATGAACGTATTGGTTTAATTGGGTATAATGGAACCGGAAAATCTACTTTGCTTAAAGTATTAACGGGGCAGTACAGCCCCGCAAAAGGCACGGTGGAAAAAGGGCGTGAAACCACCATTGGTTTTTTACACCAGGATCTGCTTGGTTTTGATACCGAAGATTCAATTTTAGAAGTGGCCATGGGTGCTTTTGAAAGAGTAAAACAATTAGAAAAAGAACTGGAATTACTTGGGCATGAGTTGGAAAGAACCGGCGACGAAAGTCTGGCCAACAAATATGCCGATCTGTTGCATGAAATGGAAGTATTGGATGGTTACAGCATACACCACCGCACCGAAGAAATTTTGCAGGGCCTTGGTTTTGCCAATGCCGATTTGGGAAAGCAATACAAAAACTTTAGTGGTGGCTGGCGCATGCGGGTATTATTAGCAAAAATGATTTTGATGAACCCGGATGTGTTGCTGATGGATGAACCTACCAATCACCTGGATTTACCGAGTATTGAATGGCTGGAGAAATACCTGATTCATTATCCCGGTGCGGTGGTAATTGTATCGCACGATCGTTTCTTTTTAGACAGGATGGTAAATAAAATTGTAGAACTCTATCAAAGAGAATTACATTTTTACACCGGTAATTATACATACTACGAGCAAGAGAAAGCGCTGCGTATTGATATGCAGCAAAAGGCTTACGAAAATCAGCAGGATTATATACGGCAGAATGAGCGCTTTGTTGAACGCTTTAAAGCAAAAGCCAGCAAAGCTGCTGCTGCACAGAGTATTGTTAAGCGCCTGGAAAAATTAGACCGCATTGAAAATGTGGAACTGGAGCGCCCCAATATGCGTATTAATTTTGCCATTGATAAAACACCGGGCAAAATTGTAGCCACATTAAAACACGTTAGCAAGAGTTTTGGTACAACAAAAATTTTAGAAGATACCGGTGCCGAAATTGACCGTGGAGATAAGATTGCATTGATTGGTGCAAACGGAAAAGGAAAATCTACCTTACTAAGAATTATTGCCGATACTGAACCATTTTTTGGAGAACGTGAATGGGGCCATAATGTAGAAGAATCTTTTTATGCACAGCACCAGTTGGAAGCACTGAACCAGAACAATGATGTGCTGGAAGAACTTAAAGAAGCCCGAAGCGGAAAAAATGACCTGGAGTTAAGAAGTTTATTGGGCGCATTTTTATTCAGCGGCGAAGCAGTTGAAAAGAAAATTAAAGTGTTGAGCGGAGGAGAAAAAGCCAGGGTTGCTTTGGCTAAAACCATTGCCAGCAAAGCCAATTTTTTAATGCTGGATGAACCTACTAACCACCTGGATATTCACTCGGTTGATTTGTTGGTAGAATCTTTAAATAAGTATGAAGGAACGATTGTACTGGTTAGCCACGACCGCTATTTTATAAGCCGCATTGCCAATAAAATATGGGATATTGAAGATTATAAAATACGGGAGTTTAAAGGTACTTATGCCGAATATGAAGACTGGAAAGAAAGAAAAGAAAAAGCAGATGCTGCTTTATTAAAAGCGGAAGCCAGCAATAAACAATTGGCAACGGGCAATAAGCAACAGACCAAAGAAACTCCTGTAAAAGCCGAACAATCAAAACCGGTTACTCAACCTGTAGCTAATACTCAACCCAGCGGTATTGATAAAGAACTAAAAAAGGAACTTACAAAACAGAAAACCCTTTTTAAACAACTGGAAGATAAGATTGCTGACCTTACAAAGAAGAAGGCCCAACTTGAGCTTGACCTTGCATCGCCAGATGTATATGGTGATAAAAATAAGTTTCAGCAAACCGAAGCTGCCTATAAAGCAAATGCAGATGATTTAAAAAAAGCTAATGCAGATTATGAAGTTGTTTTTGAAAAGCTGATGGAGATGGAAGAGAAGATTTAAAAATCTTCAAACATTGCCTGGCGGCAACTACAGTAATTTTTAATTGCAGGATAACAATTTATTTTTTTGCAACCATGCTGTTGTAATATGCTATCAGTTCCACATAATCCTTATCAGATTTACCCGTAAGGTTTTTGCTGTTTATGTATTCTGTCAGCTCCGTTTTTTTATCCTGCAACATTTCCGGCAATTGCTTTATTTTTTTTATTGGCGTAAATATTGAATTAATAAGCACATAATAATAGTTAGAAGTGCTGATGATTTGCTCAACCGTGGCAGAGCCGTATGGTTTGTTTTCTTTAATCAATTTAAAGTAGCGTTTGTAAATGGTAACTTTTCCTGTATCCAGCAATTGGTACCAGCCCGTTTCAATTTTAGAAACCGTTTTTATAAAATCAGAATAATCGAACTGAGTTTCAGTTTTTAAAAGAGGATCTTTAAAACAAACGCTTTTTACGGGTGTGGTTGCTATCAGTTCTTCTCCACCCCCGTCCATATAATGTAAAGTGTTATCCATCAAATCAAGCCGCAGGCTCAGGCTATCGTAAACCTTTCCACCACTCAGTATAATTTTGCCGTTTAAAAAAGCTTCATTGTAATATGCTGAGCCTTCAATAATAGCTACATATTTTGCATTATTCATGGGTTGGCCGCCAACAGCATAAAATAAACTGGATGTTACATTGCTATTGCCTCTTCCCACATAAACAACAGTTTGTGCAAATGTGTTCAGGCACGATAGGACTGTTAAAAGGAAAAAGATTATTCGCATGGGGTATATATTTCTATGAAGTTAGAAAATATAAATTGCAACACACAACACCAAGGATAGTATTTTACAGTTGCTTTTTGGCCTTAACCTTCTCCATATTTTGTTTTACCCTGAACTTTACAATTTTGCCTACCAGGCCTAAAGGCAATGGTTTGTTATGCGGAAATTGTACAGAACCTTTTCCCTCTTTGTAAACTGAAAGTTCTTCTTTAAATGCATCATGCCCTGTTGGTGTAGCATAAAACCCAATATGATTTTTGTAACCCGCAAAATATACCAGCATACCATGTAATTTATAGGCTGGCATCATGTAACTGATTGTTTCTTCGGCAACGGGAGCAGCTTTTTTTATTGCCTGCCTAATTTGTTCAAGGCGTTCTTTTACCAGCGGTTCAAAAGCTGCAATATAGTCATCTACGTTTTTTACAACTTCTGTTTTTGTTTTCATTGTAAGTAATTTTAAATGATGAGCATCATCAGGCTTGTTTTAACTTTTCAATATCAAACTTTTTCATTTGCATAAAGGCCTGCATTACGCTGGGTGCTTTTTCCGGATCAGTCATTAGTTGCCCTAAAATTGCCGGTACAATCTGCCAGCTTATTCCAAATTTATCTTTAAGCCAACCGCACATGCTTTCTTCGCCGCCCTGGGTAAGTTTGTTCCAGTAATAATCTATTTCTTCCTGTGTTTGGCAGGTTACCACAAAAGAGAGGGCTTCGTTAAAAGTAAACGCATGTTCACCGGGTCCGTCCATGGCAATCAGCTTAAATTGATTCAATTTTAAAGTTGAAAATAAAACCTTACCTGCAAAGGGAGTTTCAGCAGAATAAAGCTGCAAATTATCAATAGATGAATTATCGAAAACTGAAGTATAGAAATTTATGGCTTCTTCTGCCTTGCCAAATGAAGAGCCTGTAAATAAAAGCGCCAGACAAATATTTTCTTCGGTACTTACCATCACCTGCCAGGTAACTCCAAATTTATCTTTTATCCAGCCGTATCTTTCGCTCCAGTCGTATTTGCCAATAGCCATTAAGGCTTCGCCGCCTTCGGCAAGTTTATTATATATTTCATCAGTTTGTGCCACTGTTTTGCAGTTTACAAAAAAAGATATTGAGGGATTTATTTTAAACATCGGCCCGCCATTTAGCCCCATCATTTTATTGCCCCAAAGTTCAAAATTTACAACCATGGGTGTATCTGTTGTAATTTTTGAGTTTGAAAAAACGGAGCAGTAAAATGTTGCGGCTTCTTTTGCATTGCCATCAAACCAAATGCAGGGGTGTATTGTGTTGTTCATAATTTGTACTTTTTTATTAATTATTTTCAACATGGTTTTTAAAGTTATCCAATATTGCCTGCCACCCGTCTTTTTGCATTGCAACCAGATTTTCATTTTCAGCTTCAAAGGTTTCAATAACCCTTGTTTGGTTACCATCGCTTTTGAAAAGTATGCTCACCCTTCTACCATCATCCAAAGTATAAGCAATCATTTCATTTGTTTTCACTTCATCATAAACACCTCCAAAATCAAATCCAAAACTGCCATCTTTTGCTTCCATTCTGGTAGTAAATCTGCCACCTGCACTCAAATCGTTTTCTGCTTTTGGTGCATGCCAATCTGGTGATGCATTGCACCATTGGGTTATGTGCGCTGGTTTACTCCAATATTCCCAAACCTTATCAACAGGTGCATTAATTACTGTTTCAACAGTAATTTTTATTTTACCCGCTGCAATTTCTTTTACTAGCTGTAGCGCTTTGGAAAAAGTTTTTGTAAAATAATCCATCATATCCTCAGTCACCATCATTTCAACAGAAAGTGTTGTAGAGCCATTATCTTCCTTTAAGGTATAATTTTCATGTCCGTTAACCCAGGTGCTTTTTTTCTCATCTGCGGGTATTTCTACATGGTTTTTAACTTCGCCATTGTATTTAAAACTCATATACTCATTTTCTACTTTCTTTGCAATGGTACAAAACATACCATCGCCTTTTCCATCCAGAAATAATACTTTGCTTCCCTCCTGCCAATCTGTTACCGCATGCGAACCTTCTGCAAAAGCAGCTGTCCAGGTTTTATAGTTTTCATCATTCCATAAAGCATTCCATACTTTATCTTTTGGAGCTTGTATAGTAGTTGAAAAATTTATTTTTTTTAATCCTGCCGGAACGGTGTTTTCAGTTTGCATCATTTTATTTTTTTGAGGTATATATAAATTCTGTTGCAAACATACAGCCATCTTTTTAAAATTGCAGATGGCAAAAACGACATGAAGATGCCGAAATTATACTGGCGCAGGAGTTTATTGAACATAATTATGCTGATAAAATTTTGGTTGATATACTGGCCGATAAATTTGCAATAGGCCGCCGTAGTTTTGAACGGCGTTTTAAAAAAGCCACCAACAACACAGTGGTTGAATATTTGCAACGCATAAAAATTGAAGCTGCCAAACGCAGTTTTGAAAGCAGCCGCAAAAATATAAATGAAGTGATGTTTGATGTGGGTTATACTGATACCAAGGCTTTTAGAACCGTGTTTAAAAAGATAACCGGGTTAACACCGATTGAGTACAGAAACAAATACAATAAGCTGGCCGTATAATGCCAGCTTATTATTTTAAAAAACCTCCGTAAATTAAATATGTATTAATCAGAATAATACAGGAAATTTCTGAATGTTATTCACTATGATTTTTTGCATGTGCAAATACATCTGTAAGGTGATGGCTTCTTTTTACAGGAGCAGTTTCCTGAAAATCACTCAGCTCTTCATTTTTTTTATTCATCAAATATTTAATCAGCAATGCGCCTGCAATGGTTGCAGCGGCCATAATTATTTTAGTTTTCATAATTTTTTATTTTTAAAGATGCAATCGTTGTGCCATTATTAAAATTGCTGCTATTAACACAGCATTATGCTGGTTTAGCTTTTAGATAAAAGCTAAATAGAATTATCCATACAAAGCCGGTGATAACGCATAAACGTTGTATCAACCCGGCAACTGATCCCATACCTAAAACCTGATTAAATGCAAAGCCTGTAGCCAGAAATAATAACAACATTGATATACCTGTTAACTGCGAATAATATTTCCATGTAAACTCCCTGCTTACATTATAATATGTGGCCATTATAAAACAAATAATGGGAATGTTGATAAATACCAATAATGAAAACAAGGTGTGCAGTTTACCATGCAAGGTAAATACAGTACGTTTGAATGGCAGGTTTTCCGGATAACCAAAAACAGGATCAGTAATAAAAATACCAGAACCAATTAACCCAATGCCAACCAGGCCCAGTAATACAGTGATACTTTTTTTGTTTAATATTTTTTGAACAGCAATAGCAAATAAAAGTATAAGCAGGCCGGTAAATATGAAAGTGAAAATTTGAACCGCACCATTTTTACCAATTGCAAGCGAACTTATGGGATAACGTAAAGAGCTGTAACTCTGCCGGAGTAAGCCCTGCATTAAAAAGCTTATTATAAAAGCCAATGCGCCTGCAAGGCCACAAAATAATAACAGGTTATATTTTTTTACTTTCAGAAATTGTATGTTTTAACAATTGTGAGGCATTTTAATTTTATGAAAACAAAAATTAAACCGCTATTGTTGTGCTATCCAACTATAATTAAATTGGCCATCACCCGTACAATAAACTGGCATAATATTTTGTTGTAAATATTATCTATCATTATTCATAAAAATTAATAAACAAATTATGGAAACTAAAACAAAAGCAACAGCCAAAACCAAAGTGCCGGCCAAAAAGGATGCTGCAAAACAGTTAGCAGATCTTTTTGAAGATAGCCTGAAAGACATTTACTGGGCCGAAAAAGCTTTAACCAAAGCATTGCCAAAAATGCAGAAAAATGCTACTTCTCCAAAATTGAAACAGGCAATTACAGATCATCTTGCCCAAACTGTGGAACATGTTACCCGCCTGGAAGCATGCTTTGAATCTATCGGCAAAAAAGCAGTTGCAAAAAAATGTGATGCTATGGACGGTTTACTTAAAGAAGGCACCGGTGTTATGGAAGACACTCAACCCGGTGCTGTAAGAGATGCTGGTATTATTGCTGCATCGCAAAAGGTAGAGCATTATGAAATTGCCACTTATGGTACACTGGCAGCTTTTGCCAAAGTACTAAACCAAAAAGAAGCATTAAAGCATTTATTAAAAACACTGGGCGAAGAAAAAAAGTGCGATGAACTTTTAACTGCTATTGCTGATACAGAACTTAATTCTGAAGCGATGAAGAATTAGTGTTAAAAGCAAGGATTATATCATCCTGATGTATGCCGGGAGAAAAAATTTGGTTTATTTATTAGGTGTCATCGGTATTATTTCTAAATTTAAAAAGAGGTTGCCCTCATGTAAGGCAACCTCTTTTTATGTACGCTGCAATTTTCTGTAATAACAAAAAATAAAGCTCAGGCTAAAAATGTTTTTTTTTTGTTGATTGTAATTGTTTTACCTGCCTGATTTCCTTAAAAATTATTTTTACAATATGTTGTTTTGGTAAATTGGTTTTTTCAGATACAATTGGTATTGTAACCTTTAAAACATCGGAAAAATTACAATTTTTTAAACCTGCGTTACTATTTTGAAGCAAAAAGCTGGTAATTGATACAATTAAAATTTCCTGGGCCTGGTATGTGTTGTTTGCAAATTTTAATATAAGCCCATATAACGGCGCACTATAATTATCATAAATACGATTAAAGGACATTTGTTGGATTTTTTTTTCTGTTGGTAACATGCAGCCTTGGTTTAATATAATAAATGCCAAATATCCTGCCAATGAGTTTTGTTTAAACCTGTAATAAAAATCAATTATATTATTATACAGATGTATATAATTATGCCTTATTTATTGTTTGGGTGAGCAAAATGTTCTACACATTTACATGTAATATATATTTAGAAATTTAAAGCATTATTTAAAAATGACTAAATGAACCCTAATGAATACCAAAAAATTCTAATTGTATAGTTGCTAATATAAATATGACAGAAAGCTAACGGATCATTTTTACCTCATTTTCCCACCGATAGGCTAAATATTGATAGTTTTTACCACCACCCCCACCCAAATGGAAGGTGGCACCCACCTTTAAGGGTAGTATAGCCCACCTAATCAGGTACATTTACCCACCTTAAAAGTAAGCCGGGCTGGCTTTTACCTTACCCGGCTAACCTAAATAGGTGCATACCCCTACCCCTTAACCTTAACTTACCCACCCTTTTGGGTAAACTGGCTATGCTTTTTACCAGGCTGGCTAAGGTATTAGGGTGGCCACCCCTACCTTTAAGCTAAACTGGGTAAGGTAAAAGCAGACTTCGCTTACATTATAGGTGGATAAATTGGCATAAATAATTGATTAGCAATTATTTAAAAGCAACAGCCCCGCAAAAAAGCGGGGCCATTGTTTATTAGCATGCTGAACTCGAAAAACATTAAGGATTTACCGCCGGTGCAGCGTTGCCACCCTGATCGGCAAAACGCTCCTTCAGGCCATCATACACTGCATCTGCACCGGGCAAACCGGCTTTTGCAGCCGCTTCAAACAAACGGTAAGCCGCCAGGCTGGTTACATAAGCTTCGCTGCCGGCCAGCATTTGGGTATCGCTCAGTTTTTCTGATAACTGGGCAGCACGCTGCGTAAACTCCTGCAATTGATTGTACAGGGTAATATCATTACCCAACTGTGCTACATTAAGATAGCTGGGCATAAAGCTGCCATTGGTTTGCAGTGCCGATTGGCTGTCCATTACAAAAGTGCGGTTTACCACACTTATTTTGGGCAGGTTAATTCTTTCATCTACCGTTAAACCAATAATAAAATCCAATGCACTTTCAAGTTCTGCAAATTTTTTGCCGATGTCGGCAATTTTTGCATCATCAAGTACTGTACTAATGCGGTTTGTTTGAATACTCATAAAATAAATTTTAAGGATGAATAATATAATCCCCAAAAATTGAAATTATTTTTGATATAAAAAATACCTCAAAGTGGTAGTAAAAAAATGGCCTGTAAGTAAAAACAGGTAACTTATTTGTATTATTTGTATTCTTTGTATCCTTTTATGAAATAAATGATTTTATTTTGGCAAGAAAAGTATCCATTTCAAATGGCTTGGCAATAAAATCATCGGCACCTGCTTCCTCGCAAATTTTTTCAATACCTGGCAGTGCCGTCATCATTATGATGGGTATGCTGGCTGTAGCGGGATTGCTTTTGAGTGCTGCACAAACATCTGTGCCTTTAATATCTGCTATCAGCATATCAAGAATTATAAGGGAGATATTGTTGGCTGCAATAATTTTTTCAAGATTAAGTGCATGGTTGCTTACTATTACTGTAAAGCCTTTATGCTCCAGCATCAGCTTTAACATAAACCCAATAGACTCATCATCATCTACCACTAAAATGGCATGGCTTTGCTGCATGTAAACTGATAGTTTTGGTTGTTAAGGCTCTAAAGGTAAAGTAAAAGTAAATACAGAACCTTTATCAACCATACTTTCAACTTTTATGGTACCATCATGTTTTGCCAATATTTCCTTTACAATGTAAAGCCCAATACCAAAACCTCCAAAAGTATATTCAGTTTTACCTTCGGCCCTGTAAAACCGGTCGAAAATTTTACCCTGCTGTGTTTCGTTTATTCCAATTCCAAAATCTTTGATGCTTACTTCAATGGTACCGGGTTGTTTTTGATCGATAATGATTTCTATATTTTTCTTTTGTGGCGAGTATTTAATGCCGTTGTTTACCAGGTTGATGATTACCTGCTGCATGCGGTCTTTATCAACATAAACATTACCCGTAAACTGGCTGTGTATATTTATGTGGTGGGTTTTATTGGTAAACTCAATATCCTGCACGGTTTCTTTTACCAAATCATTCAATACTAATTTTTCTTTTTGCAAATGCAGTTTGCTTTCTTCCAGTTTTGTTAAATCGAGCATTTCGGTTATCAGCCTGGTAAGTCTTTTTATCTGCCCATCAACACGGGTTAAAGATGATTTTATGGGCATACCATTAATATCATTCTCCGCATTATCCTTTAACATACTCAGCAGCATTTGCACATAACCTTTTATGGATGTTACCGGGGTTTTAAGCTCGTGGCTTACCATTTTTATAAAATCGGTTTTGCGTTGTTCTTCTTCTTTAAGGTTTTGTATATCCGTACTGGCACCAACCCACATGGCAATATGGCCTTCGCTATCTTTTTGAGGCAGGGCACGGCTTAATTGCCAACGAAACTCTCCATCATATCTTTTAAAGCGATGTTCTAAAAGAAAATCTTTACCTGTAGCAACTGATGCTGTCCATTGTTTTATGTTTTCTTCCCGGTCATCCGGGTGTACAATTTGCAGCCATCCGCCTTCGTTTATTTGCTGTAACGATAAACCTGTATAATCAAAAACTGATTGATTAAAATAATTTAAATTACCTGCTGCATCGGCCGTCCATATATGCTGCGGCATAGTATCTGCCAACAGCCTGAATCGTTTTTCGCTTTCCTTTAATGCAAGCTCAGCTTCTTTCTGATCGGTAATATCAATACTTACACCGGTAAGGGTTATGGCTTCCCCATCATCGTTATAAAAATACTGGCCGGTTGAATGTATCCAACGAATATCTCCATCATCAGCACGTTTAATGCGATAACTTGTTTCGTACAAGGTTTTTGTTTTAAGTGCTTCTGCTACTGCGGCAAAAGCAGTTTCTTTATCTTCGGGCAGTATAAGTTTATGCCAATCCTGGTAAGTAAGATCTGTTTGCTGATTAGCGTATCCCCACATTTTTTTATGCAAGTCGCTCCACTCCAATGTTTCTGTAGCAATATTCAGCGACCATACTCCTACTTCAGCAGCCGTAGTGGCAATTTCAAAATGCTCTGTTGTTTTTTGTAATTGTGCTGCACTTTCCTTTATTATTTGTTCCGATTTTCTTTGCTCGGTTATATCTCTAAAAATCCAGCTCCAGGCATAATAGCTGCCATCGGGCGCTTTAACCGGGTAGCCATGTCTTTGTATTATTTTCCCATTTTTAAATTCCAGTTCATCAATACTTATTTCATCGGGATGGTTGTACAGCCATTTTACTTTTTCTATAAACTGATTGGGGTGTTTTAACTGGGTAGTAGCATATGCCAATGCGGCTTCATCATCTTTTGCTTTGGTAATATACGCAGGCATATTCCATATTTCTATAAACCGGTGGTTGTACGATATTATTTTCCCTTTTGTATCAACCAGTAAAATACCATCCAGGCTTGCCTCGTTATGGGCTTCCAGCAGGGCTTTACGGTATTCAAGTTGTGAGAATGTTGATTTTTGCTCGTTAATATTTATGCCGGTACCAATAAAACCTGCAAATTCATTTGCATCATAGCGTGGTACTCCTTTTATTAAGAACCATTCATAAGTATGATCGGTTGCTTTTTTTACACGGCACTCAAAATAGAATGGGGTTTGTGCAGATACGGCTTCGCCAAAATGCTTATATACCAACTGAACATCATCGGTGTGAACTTTTTGTTCCCAAACATGGCCGGTAAATTCTGAGTAATGTGCAAGACCAATAAATTTCAGTATTTCGGTGTTTGCATATAAAATATTTACCTCCTTATCTGTAAGCCAAACCCACATGGGGGCTTCATTAGCCAAATTACGGAAAAGCTCCTCGCTTTCGTGTATTTTAATTTCGGCCAGTTTTTTATCGGTAACATCCCGCTGTACCGATACCCAGTGAGTAAACCATCCCTTTTCATCTGCTACCGGTACAATTTCAAACTCTACGTAAAATTCTTCTCCATTTTTTTTATAATTAATCAGTTCAACTTTAACGGGCTGCCAGTTATTTAATGCGGCTATAATTTTATCTAATTCTTTACGGTCGGTTTTGGGGCCTTGTAAAATACGTGGAGTTTTGCCAATTACTTCTTCTCTGCTATAACCTGTCATTTCGCAAAAGGCATCGTTTACATATTCAATCCTCGGGCCTGGCAAATCGAAAGGTTCGGCCTGTGTAATTAACACGGCTTCTTTGGTATTTACAACTACTTTTTCGTAAAGGCGTAATTTGTTTACAGATTCATCCAGTTTTTCTATTAATTCTCTCTGTTCGGTAACATCTGTATTGGTACCAAGCCAGCGGCTGATTTTTCCGGTTTCATCAGTAATGGGAAAAGCTCTGGTAAGAAACCATTTATAATTTCCATCGGCACCAAGCAAAGGAAAAGTAAGTTCAAATGGTTTATTTATAAGCCACGCTTTTTTTACAAATTCAGTTACCCGTTCTTTATGATCGGGGTGATGCACTTTTTGCCAGCCCCAGCCCTGCATTTCTTCCTCTGTGGTACCGGTATAATCGTACCAACGCTTGTTGTACCAGTATATCCAACCATCGCCGTTGGCGGTCCAGGCAAGGTTTTCCATATTATCTGCCAGTGTGCTGAATTGTTCTTCGCTTTTTTTTATTTTTTCAGTTAATTGTGCATGTTGTGTTACATCGGTAGCAATTACAGCAACACCTTGTATATTGCCATTTACATCTATTTGAGGCTGGTAGGTAAAGGTTAAATACTTAAGTTCTTCTTTACCATTTTTTAAAAATATTACGGGGCGATGAATAGCTTTAAACGGAACTCCTTTTTTATATACTTCCTGTATTATTGCTCCAAGGCCTTGTTTTGTTAACTCGGGCAAGGTTGTAAGCAGGGGTTTGCCAATTACCTGCTTACTCATGCCCCATGTTTCTAAAAAAGCATCGTTGGCAATTTTAATTATCAGATCTTCTCCCTCTAAAATAGCAATCATAGATGGCGAAGAAGCTATCATTGTGGCATACCGGTGTTCGCTTACCTCTATCTTTTTTGCAGCTTCAACATAATCCGTTACATCTTCTATAACCAGCAATATTCTTTTATCTCCATCTAGCCTTGTAATTCCCTGGGCATTTAGCCGCATATTTCGATGGCCAATGTTTTCAAAAACATGATCCACCTCAAAGCCTAACAAGCTTTTACTATTGGGAACAATTTCTTCGAGCAAGGTCCTTAATTTAGGAATATCCCACTGCCTGTTGCCTATTTCGTACACTAATTTTTCTTCGGTCTGGCTTTTATTAACCAAAAATTTCTTATAAAAAAGCTGGTTTGCCAGGGTAACCCTTAAATCTTTATCAAGTATAAGCAGTGGCTGAGGAATAGTAGATATAATGGCATCGGCATATTCTTTTTCTGAAGCCAGTTGCTCATTCAGGTTTACCATTTCCTGGTTTACAACCGTAAGTTCTTCTACAGTGCTTTGGAGTTCTTCCTTACTGGTTTCCATTTCTTCATTCAGGCTCTGCATTTCTTCATTACTGCTTTGTAGCTCTTCGTTACTGCTTTGCAGTTCTTCGTTAATAGCCTCCTGTTCATCAGTAATGCTCCGCATATCTTCCCGCAATTGATCCAGCTCCTGCTCTAACTGCTGCATGCGTAAAGTGTCTTCATCTTTTTTATTACGCCCCGGCGATTTTAAAATTCTGGTGTTTATTATTTTAACACTATCATTAAAAATAAGCAGGTAATGTGGCTCTACCATTGCAGTTAAGGGAATGGCTTCCAGGTTAATAAACTGCTGCACTCCATTTAATTCAACAGGTACATTTTCTTTTTTAACCGCTTTTTTTTGCGTAATTGTTTTATGAATGATACTGCGTAGCTCAAAAGCCAAACCGGTTTTGGCCATCTTTAATAAATTGTGCGTTGGCTTGCCAGGCGATTGCTGCAGGTATGCCGATGTATTGCCTCTGAAGTGCACAATATCCATAGCCTCGTTAACCACAACCGCTGCAGGCGTGTATTTACCAAGCATAATATCATCGGCCAATTTGTGAAAATCGGTACGTATGCTTTCGGGTATTTTTGCTTTCTTTATTTCTGATAGCTGTATGCGGTCAATTTGCTTAGAGGTTATGGGCAACAATTTTGAAGGAACATCCTTACGAGTAAAAATTTTTTCTGCTTTATTGTTACTGATAAAAAGATCTGTAATACCTATAGTATTCTCTGACTTGCCAAGTATTAATAAACCCTTTGGATTAAGGGCATAATGAAAAGTAGTGAGGGCTTTTTTCTGCAGATAAGTATCCATGTAGATGAGCACATTGCGGCAACTGATAAAATCTATTTTACTAAAAGGAGGGTTTTTTAAAAAATTATGAACGGCAAATACACAGATATCCCGCAGTTCTTTATTAACCTGGTAACCGCCATTTACATGCGTAAAAAACTTTTTAATACGGTGATGGCTTACTTCTTCTGCATCGGCCTTACTGTAAATACCAGCCCTTGCTTTTGTGATGGCAGGCTCGCTTAAATCGGTTGCAAAAATTTGTACTTTTTCATCTTTATCGCCCAGGTATTCTTTAAAGCAAATAGCTATGGAGTAAGCTTCTTCGCCGGTGCTGCAGCCCGCCACCCATATGCGTATAATGCCATCGGCCTGTTTATTTTTTATAAGATTTGGGAATACGCTTTCGCATAAATTATTAAAAGTTTTTTCATCGCGGAAAAAATTGGTAACTGGTATCAGCATATCCTGATACAGCGCATCTATTTCGGCCTTATTTTCCTTAAGGTATGATTTGTAGTCAGCAATTTTTTTGTACTTATTCAATACCATTCTCCTCAATATCCGGCGCCGTACGGTGGTTTGCTTGTAAAAAGTAAAATCAATTCCCTTATGTAGATGCAGCATAGAAAGAATTTCTTTAAACGATTTTTCATCCTGCTCCGGTATATTATCATCGGCCGCATCTATGCTGATTACTTTTTTTATTTCAATTAATTTTTTGGGCATTTTATCTGGTGCCAGTATAAAATCAACCACACCAGATGCAATAGCACTTTGTGGCATGCCAGTATAAGCTGATGAAGCAATTGTTTGGCACATGGTAATACCGCCATGATCTTTTATGGCTTTTAAACCTTTGGTGCCATCTGAAGCTGTGCCTGATAAAACAATACCAATGGCATGCTCCTGATACATCTGCGCCAGCGATTCAAAGAAAACATTGATTGTATAAAATCCTTCAACCTTATCTTTTGCCTGCCGTGGACTTAATTTTAATTTCCCCGCTTTTACAGTCATCATTTTATTAGGGGGCATTACATAAATCTGATTGGGTTTTAAAACCAGGTTGTTTGTAATTTCTGTTACGGAAATAGTTGTTACTTTTTGTAACAGTTCGGTAAGCTTACTTTCGTACGTGGGATGTTGATGCTGCACCAGCACCCATGCAATACCACTATTATGAGGTATTGCCTTTATTAAAATTTTAAAAGCATCAAGCCCGCCTGCACTGGCACCAACGCCTGCCACGGGAAAATTTGAGATTTTGGAAAGTGGGGTTTTTACTCTTTTAACAGCCATTGGGTAAATTTACGTACAATAGCTTATTGATAAAAAGTAATTTGGGTGTTTTTTTTTGTTACAGTGAAGCTGGTTTTTTTGTTTAATACCTTATACTTTTAATGATGCCCTGAAGCCTCTGCCTGCATAATAAGATTCGGCACCATTATGATATAAAAATATGTTGCCAAATCGGTAATCGCAAAAGAGTGCGCCGCCCAGTTTTCTAATATCAGCGGGTGTTTTTATCCAGCTAGATGTTTTGGCATCGAAGTTTTCAAAACTTTGTAACTCCCGGTATTGCGCTTCGGTTAAAAGTTCCACCCCCATATCAGCAGCCATGTTAACAGCGCTATCTGCTGGTTTATTTTCTTTTCTTTTTTCAAGTGCTTCATGGTCGTAACAAATGCTCCTACGCCCTTTTGGGCTTTCTGCTGCACAATCATAAAAAATATACTCCCCTGTTTTTTTATCAAAGGCAACAACATCCGGTTCTCCTCCGGTTATTTCCATTTCATTAAGCGACCATAGTTTTGCCGCGCCAGTTGTTTGATTCAGCTTTGCTTGCACTTTGGCCCATTCAATACCTTTATGCCGGTTCATATTTTTTTCAAAACGTACTTTTAGTATGGCAATTAGTGCTGCCGCCTGTTTTGCAGATAAACTATCTTTATTTGTATCCATTTTTTTCATCGTTTTATTTTTAACCTGCGTGGCTGAATTATAAACTTACTCATTATTTAATAAAATAGGTTAGTACAAAAAAAAGCCAGACCGCAAAGCCTGGCATTTATAAATTTTGTAAATCTAATTTCCTCTCCATACATTATTTCCAAAATTCATATCGGGGAAAACTTTTGCTTCATCAATCTCTACCTTTTTCAATGTTTCAGTAGTTGGCAGTTTTACTTTCCAAACTTTGGTGTTGTTCCATACTTCTACCGGTAATTTTAAAGTGCCCTTTTTACCGCTTTTAGTTTCGTAGCTGATGTAAACCGGCATGGCCATCTGCTCAAGATTGGCAATGGTTACATCTGCTCCATTGCCGGGTATATCGTTATCGTAAGTAACTGAAACAATGCTCTGGTCTAATTTATAATTTTCAATAAACCAGCTTTTCCAGAACCAGCTGAGGTTTTCGCCGGTTACATTATCCATAGTACGAAAAAAATCCCACGGCGTTGGGTGCTTAAATGCCCATCGTTTTATGTATTCACGAAAAGCATAGTCAAACCTATCGGCACCAATTATTTCATTACGTAGCAACTCCAAACCTACTGCAGGCTTATAATACAGCGCTACACCAATATTGCGTTCCTTCATAGCATCGGGCGACGAGAAGATTGTCTCCGACCCATCTCCAAACATATAACCTGCCACTTTATCCATAGTGGCTGGTTGACTTTTGTATTCGCCTTTATTAAAATCATCATCGGCAAGGCTGTTAATAAAGGTATTAAAACCTTCATCCATCCAGCCATACTTACGTTCGTTGCTGCCAACAATCATGGGGAACCAGGTGTGCCCAAATTCATGATCGGTTACGCCAAACAAATCTTCCTTTTCGGCACCAGATCCGCAGAAAACAATACCCGGATACTCCATACCACCCACATTGCTGGCTACATTTACGGCGCATGGGTAAGGATACTCAAACCAGCGTTTGCTGTAATTTTCAATACTGCCCTTTGTATATTCTGTTGAACGGCTCCAGCCTTTTTGTCCGGCACTTTCGGCCGGGTAAGCACTTATTGCAAGCGATGTTTTGCCACTTGGTAAATTTATTTTTGCTGCATCCCATATAAAACTTTTACTGCTGGCCCATGCTACATCACGGGCATTGCTGATTTTGTAATGCCAGGTGAGCATAGCAGTTTTATTGGGCCTCGATGAAGGATCGGAAACTTCTTTTTCGGTGCGTATCATTACCGTTTTGTCGCTTTTTTTTGCTGCAGCCATTCGGGTTTGCTGTGCAGGCGTAAGCACTTCGGCCTCGTTCAATAACTCGCCGCTACATACAACAATGTGGCTGGCAGGTGATGTAATATTCATATCAAAATCGCCGTACTCCAAATAAAACTCGCTGGGCCCAAGGTATGGCAGGGTGTTCCATCCTTCTACATCATCATACACACACATGCGTGGGTACCACTGCGCTACGGAAAAAATGTTTCCGTTCTTTGTTTTTAAAATGCCACAACGGTCGGCACCATATTCTGGTAATGTAAATGAATACTCAATTTTAATTTTAACAACATCGCCACCCGGCTTTAAAATTTTTGATAAACGTATCTGCATGCGGGTATCTGTAACAATGTAATTTGCATCTGCATTTTCATTTACCAGTTTTACCGTAGTAATTTTATAGCCACCATTAAAATTACTTTTGCTATCGCCATAGCGGCTGCGTGTACCAAGCGGCATACGTGCCTGTCCACGGCTTTCTTTATTAAAAAGATTCTGATCTAACTGCAGCCATAAAAAAGGCAATGCATGCGGACTGTTATTTTTATAAGTAATAATGACCGAGGCTGTTATCTGGTTGGTTACATCATTTAGAGTGGCGTTTATCTGGTAATCGGCTTTGTTTTGCCAGTAACCAATATTGGGTTCGCCAGTGGCAGCACGGCTGATGGTGCCGCCTGTTGCATAAAAATTTGGCGCAAACAATGCATGCGGATCGTATTTTGATTCAATTTTATTTTCTTCCTGCGCCTGCACCAAACCAATTGTAATAAAGAAGATAAATAAACTGCTGATTACTTTTATCATTGACGGAATTTTGTTTTCGAAGTTAAGATAAATTGAGGAGGCTGTAATATTCTATGATAAATTATGCAAATGATTGCATAGGAAAGTAAAATGAGGTTTAATACGTAGATTATTATTTAGTAAAGCCAGCTTTATTGTTTAAGGCAAGTACAATCTGTATAAAATATACTTTCAAATACTGCTTATTTAGTGGTTGATTTTTTTAAATCGGGAAGCCCCAGTTTTTCAAATGCTTTTTTTGCTTTTTCAACCTTCTCAGGAAAAAGCACAATGCCACTATACTTGTTCAGCGATTTATCAATACGAACAACAGGCAACTTTTTATCATTTAATTCAAGAATGCTTTTCATATTTCAAATTTAAGATTTTTTTCTTTGAACGACAAAGGCCTGATAGTTTTTGCCTTTTTCAAATCTTTCCCATTCGCTTTGGGTCTGTCCAAATATTTCAAAATCGGATTCTACAATGTCATAATATTTATTGATACCCATTCTATACAACCTTGTTCTTGCAGCAGTACTTCCCGTTGCATATCTCCATGCATGCGGCACTTTGTCACAAAAAGCATAAACTGCCGCAACTACTGTTGCAAGATTTTTTTCAATGTCGCCATTATCTGTAACAATTTTATCATCAATTTCACCAGTTAAATAATTTCTGTCTCCAAATGCCAGGTTAAAAAGATTATTTTGATTCACCAGTGAAAATTGAATAATCTTTTCAATTTTCCCTTTCGGGCCTTCACTTAAAAAATCAAATGTAGTAAATTGGTCATCTGCCTTTAGTTCATATCGGTCAAGCTTCATATTTTGTCTTTGTCATTACAAAAGAATAGATATTTTACCTGCTCAAATTATAACCAATTACGCAAATATTATTGCCATTCTTTAATCAAAGCCTTAGATTTAATTTTAATACCGGGGTCATCTTCTGTCTGGTTGGTTAATGTAAGCAACAATTGCAGATAGGATATTGCTTTGGCTTTATTGCCGTTGTCTTTGTAAGCCTTGGCCATTTCGTAATAGTTTAATAAAAATTCGGGCCTTAATGCACGGGCTTTTTCAAAAGATGCGATAGATTGCTTGACGGTTGCCGGTGGCAAGGCTCCGTATAAAACCTTTACCAGTCCACGTTCCAAAGCATTTAAATTGCTTATTTCGTACTGCCACCTGCCCAATACATGCCAGGCTTTAAAATTTGCAGCATCACCGGCTATAGCAGCATCTACATATTTTTTTACTTCTTTAGCGTTGTCAATTTTCTCTCTCCCGCTTTTACTTAAAGATGAGCGGCCCAATGCAATGGCCATCACACAATTTGCTTCTGAATTTTTGGGATCAACCTTTAATGCAGTTTGGGCATAAATTACTGCAGCCTTATAATAATCGCTTCTTAATTTGGTATTAACAGTTTCACGCTGGCCAATGCGGCTGCACAGTTCGCTGCATTTATTTAATGCATAAATATTGGTAGCACTCAGTTTTAAAACCTCTTTAAATTTATGGAAAGCTCCTTTTTCATCCGGTACTGCTTCCAACCGGTTGCCTTCTTTAATAAGTGCTGCCACATCCTGGCTATAAGCCGTAATGCCAATAAATAAAAAGATGAGTACAGAGATGAAAAATTTCAATTTAAAATACTTTTTTATAGTGAACGCTTACCGACCCTTCCATATTTGATATGGGTGGATTTTTTTTCTCAACCGAAACTGAAATACTTTTAATGCGGTTATCAAAATCATATATTTTTTGCGCCAATTCCTGTGCCAATGTTTCCAGCAAAGGAGTTGCCAGGGCCATTTGTTGTTTTATTATTTGGTAAACCGTTGCATAATTGATGGTATGCTCTAAAGATGTTATTGGTTTATCGGGAAGAAACTCCAGCGCAACATTTACTTCAAATGTATTTCCTAAAATCTTTTCTTCATCATACACTCCATGATAAGAATGGAAGATGAGGTTATGGAGATTGATGGTGAACATGAAAATGTTGAATTTGCGAATATTGAATGGCGAATATATGGACCAACATTCGATATTCGGATATTCGATATTATAAATTAATGAAGTCCTTTTTCACTCAAATACCTTTCCGCATCCAGCGCTGCCATACAACCGCTGCCTGCAGCAGTTACAGCCTGCCTGTAAATTTTATCCTGCACATCGCCGCTGGCAAAAACACCCTCTACATTTGTTTTAGATGTGCCTGGTATGGTTTTTACATAACCAGCTTCGTCCATGTCAATTAAACCTTTAAAAATTGCTGAGTTTGGCTGGTGGCCGATGGCTACAAAAAATGCACTAACGGGTATCTCCTGTTTTTCGCCGGTCTGGTTATTTTTAATGCGTACACCTTCTACTTTTTTATCGCCCAGTATTTCATCGGTTTCGCTGTTCCAGTAAATTGTAATGTTGGATGTGTTGATTACCCTGTCTTGCATGACTTTGCTGGCCCGCATTTCGTGCCTGCGAACAATCATGTGCACATGAGAGCATATTTTAGACAAATAGAGTGCTTCTTCTGCTGCAGTATCGCCGGCACCAACAATGGCTACTTCTTTTCCTTTAAAGAAAAAACCATCGCACACGGCGCAGGCACTAACGCCGTAACCGTTCAGCCGTTGCTCACTTTCTATACCCAGCCATTTGGCAGATGCACCTGTTGAAATAATCAATGCATCAGTTTCAATCCATTTTTCTTCATCAATTTCTACCTTCAAAGGCCTTGTTGAAAAATCAACTTTGGTTGCCAGGCCATAACGGATATCTGTTCCCATACGTTTTGCCTGTTTCTCAAAATGTTCCATCATTTCGGGGCCTTGTATTCCATCCGGGTAACCGGGATAATTTTCTACTTCGGTAGTAATGGTTAACTGCCCGCCGGGCTGTATGCCCTGATATAAAACAGGATTTAAACCCGCCCTTGATGCATAAATAGCGGCTGTGTAACCCGCAGGGCCTGATCCTATAATTAAACAATGTACTTTTTCTGTTGGCATAAATGATTTTATGGGTTATTACTAACTACGAATTTAAAGGAATATCAGTTTATAAGATAATTATCTTGCGATGATGGTAGCAACCTGCGATGCATAACCACAAAATGCACCCAAAGCGCCATTACTGATATTGCCAATTACTTTGCCCGGTTGAGAGAAAGGATTGCCTATGCTTTGCTGGTTAAACTCCCAGGTGTTCCAGAAAGTGAAGCTTGCTTTATCAATATTGGAAAGTTTAAAAGATATAGTATCTCCTCTTGCAAAAAATTTATTATCGCCTGTTGGCAATGGTAAGTTTCTGTCAACGCCAGGGTCAACCTGCCCCTGATAGGTTGTGCCATCAACCACTTCATCATTAAATACCGAATTATAAGCGGGTAAAAAACGATTTCTGTTTTTTTTGGTATAATAGCGTATGTAATTACCCAATCCCGGTGGGTCAATTGCCCTTACCATCAATATTCTTTTTGATGTATCTACATTTGGCGGCGGGCCTTTTATCCAGATACTGTCGAAAATTTTTGTAAGTGGCGGAATGGTTGTTTTGGAAGTATAAACTTTACCATCAACTTTAATAGTAAGATTGTATTGCTTATTAAACTCACCAACAAAAGCAGTTGCCAGATTTGAAGAATCTATACCATAATAATAAATAAAATAACCGTTACCCAAAGGCACGGTGTATTCCTTAAATTTATGAGTAAGCGTACCATTGCTCATAGTTACTTCGGCATTGCGAATAAAGGAGTTTGTAAGTATTTCTGCACTGATGGCACTAAAAAAACTCAGGCTTTTGCTGAGTGCCACAACCGGTGCCTGTCCGCTTTCTACCTGTGCATCTACCACCAAAACTGGTTCGGCATATTTTAAATTAAAATCAATATCCTTTTCGCAGGATAGGAATAATGTGCCTAAAAAAATCAGAAAAAATAAATACTTCATGGGATTACAAAAATAAATGAAGATGGGCTGAATTCAATCAGGTTGTTGTTAATATTAATAAACAAATCAAAGCAGGTTAAGTTTAGCATAAAAAAAAATCCTACTGCTTTTGGCAGAAGGATTCAATATCATTTTCAAAGATTGTATTAACCTAAATACGCTTTTAAAGCACCACTATACCTTGCTTTCTGCAAACGCTTGATGGCTCTTTCCTTAATCTGGCGGATACGTTCTTTTGTGAGATCGTATTTCTGACCAATTTGCTCAATGGTAACACCATTTTCGCCATCCAAACCAAAATAAGCATTTACGATCTCTGCTTCACGTGGACTTAAAGATTTTAATACCCTGCGAATTTCATTTTTTAATGAATCGTGCATTACATCTTCATCGGTCTCATCACCACCTTTCAGCAAATCGCCCATGGCTACATCTTCTGCTTCATGCACGGGTGCATCCAGGGAAGTATGACGGGTGTTGCTTTGGAAGATGTTGTTGATCTCCGTTTCGCTCATTTCCAGTAATTCGGCTAATTCTTCGGTACTTGGCTCACGCTCATGTTCCTGTTCAAAAGCCATGTAAGCCTTGTTAGCTTTGTTGTAAGTGCCAATTTTGTTTTGTGGCAAGCGGACTAATCTGCCCTGCTCTGCCAACGCCTGTAATATAGATTGGCGAATCCACCACACAGCGTAAGAAATAAATTTGAAACCTTTTGTTTCGTCAAAACGTTGTGCCGCTTTGATTAAGCCGAGGTTACCCTC
>JAYURR010000160.1:0-3656 GCA_043756605.1 Chitinophagaceae bacterium | reverse complement strand
TTAAAGCCTGCTGGCTTACCAGCAAAGACCCAAAAAAGCTGGAAGATTTCATCAAATACAAACAAGCCAATATTGCCGAGGATAAAGATAACCACCTGGTTTACCTTGCCAACAGCGAATGGTTTTTAAATACCGAGATACAGAACAACCCTGATATTGAGTTTCATTTTACGAGTGAGATACATAAGTAATTGGCTAATTAGCTGATTTGCTAATGTGCTCATGAGTATAGTTTTTAATGTCAATTATGCTTAAATCTGGGTATGATAAAACTTAAGCTCGATAAATCAGCCTTTAAGATGCAGACATTTGCTGAAGCAGAAAAGAGCAAGGTTTTTGATAAAGATGTTTCTCTTGAAGATCGGCTTAGGATGGCTTTTCATCTTACCTGTACTATTCATGGAATTAAAGAAGGAGATTCCTTAAAAATAGACAGGACTATATTTTCTGCCCGAAAACTTTGACAATGCCTGATATTTTCGAATCAGATTTTAGCGATTTTATTTTAGCCTTAAATGTTTCCCGTACCCAATACATAATTGTGGGTGGCTATCCAGTTATATTACATGGTTACTATCGTACTACCAATGACTTAGATGTGTGGGTTAATAAAACTCCTGAGAACTATATTAAATTAAGAAAAGCTTATGCCATTTTTGGAATGCCCTTGTTTAATATGACATTGGAAAATTTTATTGGTGATGAGTTTGATGTTTTTTCAGTGGGGCGTTCGCCTTTTCAGATTGATATGATGACCAAATCCAAAGGAGTTGAATTTAAAGATGCTGTTAAACATGCATTACAAAAAGAAATGGAAGGCATAAAAGTACGTTACTTAAATCTTGATGATCTGATTAAGGCTAAAACAGCCGCTGGCCGCTACAAAGATTTAGATGATATTGAAAAACTCACTCAGTAAAATTTCTATTCTCTTAACTTAAAAGAAACCGAACCATTCGTTTTCTCCGTACTCTTAATATTTACTTCGTAGCGTTTGTTGCCATCGTAAATAACCATTAAAGCTGTGTTGGGCGGTATGCTGCCCAGGTTTTCGGCATACATCTGCAGTTCGTTACGCTGGTTGCCGGGTGCAATTTTAATCCAGAAAGTGAGGGGCTTATCTGTAAGCCGTTGATGGGTTGTTAGAATTTTATTGTTGTAAATTAAAGTAATGCTATCGCCATCAATATCGCCATTATCATAAAGCGTTACCGAAATAGAATCATGCTCAACTGTAAATTCTTTTATCAGATCATTATTTCTTTTTTCCATTACAGGTTTTACAATAACCGGTACAGGCGGCAATAGTGTATCTACTTTTTTGGGCAGTATTGTATCGGCACACAAGGCAGTAATTTCCCCGGTATTTAAAGCACGGTTATAAATGCGGATATCATCCAGATCTCCATTTAACCAGAACGGAAAAAAGTCATCATCCGATTTACCAAAAAACAGATCCTCATTATTAATAAAAGTTTCAGGAAAAATTACGGAGTATTTCAGTTGGCAATCAACATACAATTTTGCAGTTTTACCATCATTGGTATAAAGTACATTGTACCATTTATTTTTTTTAATAAAGTCGCCACCATAAGGTGCAAGCACAGTTCCGGTTCCCCTAAAATTCTGATGTAGCGTATCGCACTTTTTTCCATCGCAGCCTCTGCCGCTGGTGTAAAGTGCATCATCAAACCGGAGTGCATAATTACCCGGGTTATAATTACCACCACCTTTGCTAATAAGCTGGCTGGCATGGCAAATGCCGTAATAAAACCCGGTTGGCCGTACCCAAACTGAAAGGGTAATTTCATTTTTAAAATTGATGGAAGGCTTATTGGGAATACGCATGTAGTGATACACACCATTAAAATGATATGCACTGTTTTTATTACCAAACCGGTCGGTGGTAATAGTTGCGTTGTTAAAAGTTGGGTTATTATTATTGCCACTGGCATCGTTGGCATTGCCATTAAAAGGGTAGTAAGCCTGCAAGCCTTTATCCAGGTTAACCTGTGCTGTGCAAAATTGACTAAGGCATAAAAATAAAAGTAAAAATCTTACCATACAATTCAAATATATCCGAAAATTAGTGGCAAAATAAAACTTCCTGCTAAATTGTGAAGATTTTAATAAAAATGAAGTTAGTTGTTTGTTTATCTTATCAATAAAAAACTCCCTTTTTGTTCTTCGGTGCCACAATCTGTTTGGGCCTTTATAACATACACATAAGTGCCTGCCAGTGCTGGTTTTCCTTTATAAGTGCCATCCCAGCAATTGTTAGGATTTGCAGTACCAAAAACCTGCTCGCCAAACCGGTTAAAAATATAAAACTGCAGTTGCTTTATATACATCCATTTTTTTAAGCCATAGCAATCATTATTGCCATTACCATCGGGGGTAAATGCATTAGGCATGTAGCGGGCAAGGCTGGCTGCATTATCTGCAAAAACTTTAATGCTGTTGGTATTGGTACATCCAAAAACATCTGTTACCAATACGGTATAAGTATGTGTATTTGCCGGCGTTGCAATCGGGTTTGGTATGGTAGTGCTACTTAAACCAGTTGATGGCGACCATAAATATTGATTGCCGCCCGATGCCGTAAGCCTGGCAGATTTAAACGCACAATCAATGTCATTTGATTTGCTGACATTAACAACAGGTGCAGGTAAAACAGTTAATGTAGTATAGAAAGAACTATCAAAACCACATTTGTTATCAGTAACCAGCAAAGTGTAAAGGGTTGTTTGTGGCGGATTGGCGATTGGGTTTATTATGGCAGCGTTTGAAAGATATGTTGCCGGGCTCCATAAATAACTCATCCTTATACCGTTGTAGCCATCAAGCATTACTAATTGCTTTTGGCAAATTGTAAATGATGGAGGTTGTTTTAGCGAATCCGGAGCACTGATGATAATGGTTATCTGATCACTGTTTTTACAACCTTTGGCATCGGTTCCAATTACTGTATAAGTATT
Organism: Chitinophagaceae bacterium; assembly: GCA_043756605.1. Lineage (GTDB taxonomy): Bacteria > Bacteroidota > Bacteroidia > Chitinophagales > Chitinophagaceae > Ferruginibacter. The sequence goes on along the minus strand of JAYURR010000160.1, from coordinate 678 downwards.
ACCGGTATTGCTGTTAAAAACAGGGTTTGCAATGTTGGTATTGGATAAACCAGCCGAAGGACTCCAGGAATAGGTTTGTGCACCGGTTGTAGTTAAGCTGGTATTTGTATTTATGCAAACGGTAGTATCGGGTATAGTTTGCACAATAGGTAAAGCATTTACAGTAACATCAACACTATCGGTAGCTTTACAGCCAGCGGCAGATGTGCCGGTAACATACACTTTGTGAGAGAAATTATCAATGTAGTTTGGATTGGCGATATTTGGATTACTTACATACATTGCCGGGCTCCACAAATAACTGACTGCATTTGAAGTAGTTGATAAAATGAGTGGCGAAAATCTGCAAATAGCAGTATCCTTTATTGCATCAACCAGCGGCAGCGGATTAATAAAAATGGTAACAGAATCAACAGAAGTGCAGGATGCAGCACCGGTAACACTGAGGTAAAAAGTGGTGGTGCTACTTACGGTTGCAATTGGGTTTTGAATATTCGGGTTATTGAGATAAATAGCCGGCGACCATGAATACGGCCCACCAACAGCAGTGCCGTTCAGCATTACAGAAACAGGTGAACTTGTACAGATGGAAGTATCACTACCAGCTTCGGCATTTACACCTGGTAAAGCATTTACATTAATAAATGTGCTATCCATACATCCGTTCAGATCAGTAAC
>JAYURR010000159.1:0-10474 GCA_043756605.1 Chitinophagaceae bacterium | reverse complement strand
GCTTGCACCCAATATTGCGGCATCAGACTCTTTCAGCTCACTGAAAATGAGTTTTACTTTATTTTGAAAAATGGGCAACAGGTTTGCTTCCATATATTTTCTGGTAGGATTCAAGAGTAAATTCCCTGCCTTTGTAAGGCCTCCAAAAAGCACAATGGCAGCAGGTGAGGAGAACATCACAAAGTTGGCCAAAGACTCACCAAGTATCTGTCCTGTAAATTCAAAAATATTATTGGCAATATTATCACCCTGCATGGCGCATTCATAAACTGATTCACTGGTCAATTCGTTGATACTGTAGTTACGCAACAGGCTGGGTTCTTCGGGATGTTGTGTAAGTAATTCAATGGCAGTTTCTCTTACGCCCGTTGCAGATGCATAAGATTCGAGGCTGCCATGCATGCCTGTACTTTTATGTAAACGACCACCTGGACGTATTATAGTGTGACCCAATTCTCCGGCAAATCCATCATGGCCAACAACTATTTTACCGTCTATTACAATACCGCTCCCAACTCCGGTTCCTAAAGTAATGGTGATAAAATGCTTCATATTCCTACAGGCACCATACATCATTTCGCCTATAGCTGCTGCATTGGCATCATTGGTAAGTTTTGTTTTTAGTCCGAATTTCTTTGCTATCAGGTTGGCAATAGGAATGATGCCCTTCCATTTAAGGTTGGGGGCATACTCAATTGTGCCTGTGTAGATATTACCATTAGGTGCCCCGATGCCAATGCCCAGAAATTTCTCTGCGCCACCTGCTCTCGCTATCATCGGCATTAATTTCACATACAGGTCTTCAATAAAATCTTCTACAACTTCATGCTCGTTACTTGGAATGCGATCCTGTTCAAGTATCTCTCCCTGGCTATTTACAATTCCAAATTTAGTAGTGGTGCCGCCTATATCAATGCCAATGGCAAATTCTTTTCTTTGTGCCATACTAACTGAATTATCAATTTAATAAAACATAATCATTCCCCTTTAGGCCCGCCCGGATGAATCCTTTCGGACGGGGGTTATGGGTTAATGTCCGCTGCTTTCTACCTGTGCATCATAATCAATACCCTGCCTTTTTAAAATTCCCTTCACAACAAATGCGAATAAAGCCAGGTACACAAAACAGATCACTGCTATCCAGTAAGAAGTATGAATACCGCTTCCGGCAACAGTAGAATTTGATTGAAGGTAATCTGCAATTTTACCCTGCAATGGAGGTATGATTCCACCACCAAGGATCATCATGATCAAAAAAGCAGAACCCTGCGTAGTATATTTTCCTAACCCGGCAATTGATAAACTGAAGATACAAGGCCACATAATTGAACAGAATAATCCACCACTCAAGAATGCATAGATGGCAACAATACCGGTGGTTTGGGTACCTATAACCATGGCAGCCACACCCAGTAAGCTGAATATTAATAAAGTTCTTGCAGGTTTATTTTTACTGATGTAAAAACCAACGATCTGAACAGCCACACAAATAATATAGTAATATAATGCCTGCATAGGATAATTGAAAAGGGTATTAACGCCTATTATAACACCAAATGCAATCAGCGGTACAATGATCTGTAAAATGACCTTTGTACTTTCTTTCATTTTAAATGCACCAACAGCATAAGCCCATCGGCCTATCATTAAACTTCCCCAATACATGGCTATGTATGGAGTAGCTTCAGATGCCTGTACTCCTCCGAATGCTTCATGTCTCAATAATTCACCCAGGTTACTTCCTATGGTAACCTCTACACCAACATATACAAATATGGCAAGCATGCCAAGCACCAGCTGTGGATATTGCATAGCGCCCCAGCCATTAGCATTCTTTTTTGAGCTGAGGTTAGCAACGAGTAAACCAACAAGTACAACTGCAAGTGCACCCAATAGCCAACGCATTCTATAAGTCTCCATGGCATGTTTTTCTATATCAGATGCATTGGTCATATCTGTTTTATAAGTATTAAAAACAGGAACAAACATCATAAACAGCAACCCTGCCATGATCAATAACATATATAAGGCCTTGTTGGCTTTTTCTGTTTTTTCTTCCATGATACCTGCCGGAACTTTTTTGGAAAAATAAAACAGCGCTGCAGCACCAATAAATAATGCGCCCACACAAGTGTATAGTATAATCACTTTGCTCAAACTTAAAGCAGCAATTTTTTCATCAGTAATTGCAGCAGTTGTGCCAAACAATGCCAGAGCAACAAAGATGGGGCCGATGGTAGTACCAAAGGAATTGATAGCCCCTCCCAGCGTTACACGGCTGGCACCTGTAGCGGGATCACCCAAAGAAATGGAAAAAGGTTGTGCAGCAGTTTGTTGTAAAGAAAATCCAAGAGCTACTATAAAAAAACCTACCAACATTCCCGCAAAAGTATTTGCATTTACAGCTATGATCATAGCCGCAGCACCTAATGCTGAAAAAAGCAAACCGTACACAATACTTCTTTTGTATCCCCATTTGCCTACCAGATCCTTGCCTCCAAAAGCGCCATATGCAAATAATGCAAGTGCACCAATAAAATACGCAGTGTAAAAAGCAAAATCTATCAGCTGGCTTTGAAACTGATCTAAATGAAAGTAATGTTTACAAAAAGGAATAAAAACGCTGTTACCTGCAGCAATAAACCCCCAAAAGAAAAACACAGTTACCAATGTGCTTAATGCACCGTAATTCGTTTCTTTTAAAGGCTGATTTGCTATGGGGTTGATGAGATCATTTTGTTCGGTTGGCATATCGTATATTTTAAGTGGTTGAAAATAGAATAAATTAATCATTGCGAAAAATTTTCATTGCAAATTGGTTGGCAACAAAATGATTGGTAAATTGAACAGCAATAAAACCATTGAATGGAAATTTTACATGTTAGTGCAGAATGCTACCCTTACGCAAAGGTTGGCGGCCTGGCCGATGTTGTAGGCAGCTTACCTAAATACCAGCAACAACTTTCTCATTTTGCAAAAGTTGTTGTGCCCATGCACCGCACCAAATTTCTTTACGACAATGAATGGAACGTAGAACATAAAGGGGGCTTTATGCTGGGCGACAATCACCTGGATTACACCATCATCAAAGAAAAAACAAACAAGCTTGATTTCGATTTGTATTGCGTAGATATTTATGGTTTACTGGATCGTGAAAATGTTTACGGCTATGATGATGATGCTGAACGCTTCACTGCTTTTCAAATAGCAGTAGTTGATTGGCTATCTCATTGGGAGCACAAACCTGATATAGTTCATGTACATGACTATCATACCGGCCTTATACCTTTTATGATGCGTAATTGTTATGATTACCGCCATCTTGAAGATATACCAACTGTGTTAACCATTCACAATGCACAATACCAGGGCTGGATGAGTTGGGATAAAAGCAATTATATTCCTGCCTGGGATACCCGGCAATGGGGTTTGTTAGATTGGAGCGATACTATTAATCCTTTGGCCTGCGCTGTAAAATGTGCCGACAGGGTTACTACAGTAAGTCCGAGTTATATGGAAGAGCTTACTATAAATGCAAACGGCCTTGAGCAGCTTTTCATAATGGAAAAAACAAAATGCACGGGCATATTAAATGGTATTGACACTGTGGTATGGAACCCCAAAACGGATACTTATATACTTGATAATTTTTCGGTGAAAGATGCACCGCAAGGAAAAAAGCTGAACAAGCAAAAGCTTTGCAAGGATTTTAACCTGGATGCAGGCCTGCCATTATTTATTTATATAGGAAGATTAGTTGGAGAAAAAGCTGCTGATCTTTTACCACAGGCTATAACAGATGCTTTAAGCCAGTTGGGTAATACAATGAATTTTTTAATATTAGGAAGCGGTGATAAAAAAGTTGAAACCCAGTTAACTCACTTAAGCGGAAAATTTACCGGCTATTATAATTCAAAGATCGGGTACAATGAAAAGCTGTCGCACCAGATGTATGCCGGCGCCGATTTTATTTTAATGCCCAGCAGGGTAGAGCCTTGTGGGTTAAACCAGATGTATGCTTTACGTTACGGTACAATACCCATTGTAAGAAGTACGGGAGGATTAAAAGATACAGTAACAGATATTGGCGAACCAAACGGGTATGGAATTCGGTTTAATTTTGCCAGCATTTGGGATATCACTTATTCCATACACCGTGCTGTTGAGCTGTATCATGATAAAGAAAAAATGAGTGACCTTGTAAAACAAATCATGGAGATTGATAACAGTTGGGAAAAAAGTGCAGAAAAATATTTAGACCTTTATACATCCATTAAAATAAAATAAACCCACATGATAAGCACATCAGTTGTAGCAGTTATACTGGGAGGTGGTGCAGGAAGCCGTTTATATCCACTAACATCCACCCGCAGCAAACCAGCTGTACCCATTGGCGGTAAGTACCGGTTGGTTGATATTCCTATTTCCAATTGTATCAATTCCAACATCAACCGCATGTTTGTATTAACGCAATACAATTCAGCATCTCTGAATAAGCATATTAAAAATGCATACCAGTTCAGTGCATTCAGCAGTGGCTTTGTAGATATTTTGGCGGCAGAGCAAACGCCCGATAGTCCTGGCTGGTTTCAGGGTACAGCTGATGCGGTAAGGCAATCCTTAAAGCATATCCAGAACAATGATTTTGAGTACGTACTTATTTTAAGTGGCGATCAGCTTTACCAGATGGATTTTAGAGAAATGTTTCAAAATCATATTGATAAAGGCGCCGATGTTTCTATAGCCACTATTCCTGTAGCAGAAAGGGAAGCTCCTGAGTTTGGTATTTTAAAAGCCAATGAAGCACAAAGCATAACCTCTTTTATAGAAAAACCTGCAAAGGAATTATTGCCGCAATGGGTAAGTGATACCGGTACAGAAATGAAAGCGCAGGGACGTAAATACCTTGCTTCCATGGGTATCTATATTTTTAACAAGCAATTTTTATTTGATCAGTTACTGGTTGATAAAAAAGATGCTACTGATTTTGGAAAAGAGATCATTCCTGATTGTATAAATTCACAAAAAGTGGTGAGCTTTCAATACGATGGCTACTGGACGGATATTGGAAATATTTATTCTTTTTATGAAGCCAACCTGGCTTTAACTTTAGAGATTCCGCCTTTTAATCTCTTTGATAATACCAAAGCCATATTCAGCCGTGCACGTATGCTGCCACCTATGAAGATTGGTAATACATTAATTGAAAGCAGCATACTTGCCGAAGGTTCTATCATTGATGCATCAAAAATTGTAAACAGTGTTATTGGTATCAGAACCCGGATAGGAAAAGGCACTGAGATCATTAATTCATACCTGATGGGTAGCGATTATTATGAGACCATTGCAGAAATGGCACATTCAATGGAAAGAGGAATTCCAAAACTGGGTATTGGAGAAAACTGTAAAATTGAAAATGCCATTGTTGATAAGGATTGCCGCATTGGCAATAATGTAAGCATTACCGGAGGTGCCCATCTTGAAGACAGTGACCATGCGCTGTATACAGTTAAGGATGGTATAGTGGTTATTAAAAAGAGGGCAATAATACCAGATGGGTTTGTGATATGATTGTGTTTTAAAATTGCTTTTATAAATTTTGTACAACATATGTAAAGCCCCAACGGGGCGTAATATCCTAACGATGGGCATAGCCCATCGAAAACAAACATCATCCATAACAAGCCCTGAAAGGGCGTTATAACTAAGCCATGGGACAATCACTGGTAAAAAATTACATCCACATCGTTTTCAGTACAAAATATCGTCAACCCATTATTCTTCCTGAATATGAGCACGAACTTCATAGTTATTTAGGTGGCATTTGCAAAAATTTAGAATGTCAACCCATAAAAATAGGTGGCTATACAGATCATATCCATATACTCTGTATGTTATCAAAAAAAATTGCACTGATGAAACTGCTGGAAGAAGTAAAATCACATTCATCAAAATGGATGAAAACAAAAGAGGAATTGCTTAAAAATTTTTACTGGCAGGATGGTTACGGAGCATTCTCAGTTAACCCGGCAGAAGTAGATACAGTTATTGCATACATTGCCAATCAGCATGAGCACCACAGCAAGAAAGCATTTCAGGATGAATACAGAGCATTCTTAAAAAAGTATAATGTAGAATATGATGAACGTTATGTGTGGGATTAATTATATCGCCCTTTCAGGGCTTGAATTATCGTCCCGCTGCACGGAACGTTAACATGTCAAGCCCTTTCAGGGCTGTAGTGTAACGGGGCTTAATATTCTAACGTTGGGCATAGCCCATCGAAAAAAAAGAAAAATAATCCTTAATTAGCCCTGAAAGGGCGTATGCTACAAACGATGGGTGAAGCCCGTCGTTCTTTAACAGTGTAATTAAAAATGCAATTCAAAAAATGGCAACATCAAAGCATACGCCGGTAAATACATCCCCAAAAAAAAATAAACCACCAGTGGTGCAGGTAAATTATGAAGACGAACATTTTATAGACTCCATGAAACCCGTTTGGAACTATTCTCTTTTTACAGATGAAGATATCAGCAATTTTAAAAACGGCACCTTTTATAACGGCTATCAAAAATTCGGCAGCCATTACCGTGAAGTATTAAACACAATAGGATTTTATTTTGCAGTGTGGGCTCCTAATGCAACCAAAGTTTCTGTTATTGGTGAATTTAACGGGTGGAAAGACCAGCTTCACCCGCTTTTTGTCAGGCTCGATAAATCGGGTATATGGGAAGGCTTTATTCCTAATTTTAAAAAAGGCGGTACTTACAAATACTATATCAAAGGATTTAAAGGTGCTGTATCAAAAAAAACAGATCCTTACGGCCAGTATTGCGAATTAAGGCCTGCTACAGCTTCCATAACCTGGCAAACTGAACACAGTTGGAATGATAAAGCCTGGATGAAGAAAAGAAAAAAGCACAATGCACTAAATGCACCGTGGAGTATTTATGAAGTACACCTGGGTAGCTGGATGCGGCCTGTTAAAACAGATGAAGAAAGCTTTAACAGCTATACCCAGCTTAAAAATCACCTGGTGCCCTATGTAAAAAAAATGGGATTTACCCATATTGAATTAATGCCCGTTATGGAGTTTCCTTTTGATGGAAGCTGGGGATACCAGGGTACCGGTTATTTTGCAGCTACATCACGATTTGGAACACCTGATGAATTCAGAGATTTGATAGATGCATTTCACCAGGAAAATATTGGCGTAATATTAGATTGGGTGCCCTCACATTTTCCGTACGATGCACATGGGCTTTTCATGTTTGATGGTACGCATACCTATGAATATGCCGATATGACCAAGGGCTATCACCAGGACTGGAACAGTTACATTTTTAATTACCAAAGGGGAGAAGTGCGTTCTTTTTTAATCAGTAGTGCCAGGTTCTGGCTCGATCAGTTTCATATTGATGGAATAAGGGTTGATGCAGTTAACTCAATACTCAGGTTAGATTATTCACGAAAAGAAGGGGAGTGGACACCCAATAAATTTGGAGGTAACGGTAACCTGGAGGCTATTGAATTCATTAAACTTTTTAATGAAACGGTTTACCGTGATTTTCCGGATGTACAAACCATTGCTGAAGAAGCCAGCGACTGGCCAAAAATTTCTAAACCAACAACAGAAGGAGGTCTTGGCTTTGGTATGAAGTGGATGATGGGCTGGATGCATGATACCCTTGATTATTTTAAAATAGATCCGCTGATGAGGCAGTTTCACCAGGATAAATTTTCCTTCAGCATGATGTATTATTATGACGAGAATTTTATGTTGCCCTTAAGCCATGATGAAGTGGTACATGGCAAAAGCCCCATGCTGTATAAAATGCCGGGTGATGAATGGCAAAAATTTGCAACCCTGCGCCTTTTATATACTTATATGTTTACGCACCCCGGAGCTAAACTCTTATTTATGGGTAACGAGTTTGCACAAACCTCAGAATGGAATTATAAAACCGAATTGGATTGGGAACTTTTGCAATTTGACAGTCACCAAAAAATGCAGGATTGCGTAAGAGACCTAAATCATTTATACAGGAATGAATCCTGCCTGCACGAATTACAATTTGATGTAAAAGGTTTTCAATGGATAGACATTAACCATCGCTCAGAATCAGTTATTGCATATATGCGTAAAGGCAAAAAGAAGGATGATAATATGCTGGTGGTTTTAAATATGACGCCTGTTGTAAGACGTGACTGGAAGATACAGGTAAAAGGTAAAGCATTGTGGACAGAGCTTTTCAACAGCGACCTGGAAAAATACTGGGGCACGGGCAATGTTTTTAACCCCTCTCCAAAAGTAAATCTGGTGGACAAAAAAAAGGGTATTTATGAAATAAATCTTCATCTCCCGGCGTTAGGAGGTATAATACTCCGTTAATGGACTAATTTTTGTACCCTTATCATTATGAAAAACATCATTACAGCCTTTGTTATGCTCCTTTCGGGCAACGCATTTACTCAAACAACTGACAGTGCGGCTTATTATTTTGAAAAAGGAATAGAAGAAAAAAAAGCCCGCAGATACCAGGTAGCTTCAAATCATTTTGAAACTGCCATCAAATTAAATCCTAAGTATACCCAGGCCTATGTTGAGAATGGTTTTGTAAATAAAGAAATGCGCCGTACAGATGCTTCAAAATTAAGTTTTACCAAAGCATATGAACTGGATAACAACAATGATATTGCCATTGCAGAACTGATGAATCTTTATTTCAGTTACCGCCAGTTTCAAAACGCTATTGACTTTGCCATGAAATGCAAGACCTGTGCTGATAGAGAGCGCATAATTGCTATGTCTTATTTTAATATGGAAGATTATGGAAGGGCAGAAAAAGGATTATTAAGTATAGTTACAAAAAATCCAAAAGATGCTGATGCAACTTATACACTTGCAAGAACATATCTTGAAATGGGACTTGAAGGAAAAGGCATACCCTATTATGTAAAGGCAGTGCAGCTTGATGATACAAAAGCTAAATGGCATTTTGAACTGGGGCTGTTGTATTACAATAATGATAATTATAAAAATGCGGTTACCAGTTTTAATAAAGCCGCAGAAAACGGATATAACAGAAGCAATGATTTTAATGAGAACCTGGGCTTCTCTTATCTATATAGCGGCGAGTTTGATAAAGGTGAAACACTTTTAACCGAAATCATATCCCGCAAACCAGGCGATAAAGAATTATTAAGAGACATTGCATTGGCATTTTACGATCGTAAAATGTATGATAAATGTCTTGCATACTGCCAGCGGTTAATGGAAATGGATATGAAAGACGGAAAGGCACTTTACCAGGCAGGACTTTGCTTTCAGAAGAAAGGCGAAAAAGAGAAAGGACAGCAAATGTGCGATAAAGCTATTGAGATGGATCCTTCGTTAGCTGGATTAAGACAAAAGAAAGGCGACTTTGGCGGCATGTTTAATTAAATTCAACATTATACGATTGATATAGTTTGTTATAACCGGAAGTATTTAGCTTCCGGTTTTTTTATTGGGTATTATTTTCTAAACAACATTGCATATTATTTGCATAACTCCGGCTTCTCAGGCGAGTCTCTGGTATAGCATTGAGCAAAAGCCCAGTACTCGCCGTCAATCAGGTAATCTCCACTAACTGCGATATTTATGCCCCTATGCAAAGTATAGTAATGTATTTTAAAATGTCGTTTCGCCTATTAAACTGCCGGATTTTAAAATGGACTAATTTTTGTTTAATGTTCTAAGTCTCCTCTTACGAATTATCATATAAAATACAAACTAAACATGTTCACATTATTGGTATGCCATTTTTTAAACTGAGAATTATAAAACATAACTAAGCCTGCATGGTTGAACATCCTAAAAATATGGTAGTAATTGGTGCATCTGCCGGTGGGCTTAATGCATTGATAGAAATGGTGCAAAACCTGCAGAAAGGATGGGATGTGGCGTATTGCATTGTATTGCATTTATCACGCAAAGGCATTGGCGATTATGTGGTACACCAGCTTAAGCAGGTTACAAATTTAACCTGTACCATGGCAACAAATGATGCACCTGTAAAATGCGATCATATTTATATTGCCCGTCCAAACCAGCACCTGCTTGTAAAAGACAATCATTTTATATTGGGCGGCGGGCCCGAAGAGAACCGTTTTCGTCCATCAATTGATGTGTTATTTCGTTCGGCAGCGGTGGCATACAGTTCAAATACTATTGGCGTTATTTTAAGCGGCTTATTGGATGATGGCACATCGGGTATGTGGGCCATTAAAAAAAGTGGTGGTACTTCTGTAGTGCAAGACCCCAACGAAGCTGAATATCCGGATATGCCCTTATCTGTAATAAACAATATGGAAGCCGATTATGTAGCCACCCTGGAAGAGATAGGTCTATTGATTGCTGAAATAATAAAACATAAAAAGGGAAGAAAAAAACCGGTGCCAAAAGAAATTATAGCAGAATCGAAAATTT
>JAYURR010000158.1:0-10531 GCA_043756605.1 Chitinophagaceae bacterium | reverse complement strand
ACACAACCGGACGTACCGTATTTACAGATAATAACGGTAACGAAAAAACAACCAACGATGTTGTTTATTATAATTATCAAACAAGATTGCAAGATCTTGGCTTGCAAGGAATTGTTACTTTAAATAACATCCGTTTTCACAAACAAAAAACAGGTATTATACTTTATGCCGGCCTAGGCGTTGGTGTAACAGCTTTTCAGGTAAAAGTTAATGCTTTAGATCCAGCTGGTAACAACTACAATCCATTATTTAAAAGTGTATATGCTAAATATGGCCCTGGTAACTACAAGCAACGTAAAGACATACTGAAGGATTTAAAAGCTGGTATGGATAAAACCTACGAAACTGCTGCAGAAAATGAAAATACACGCAGACCGGTTTTAGGCGATAAAACATTGAAGCCATCTGGTACTGTATTGGCTGGTGTTGCTATTAAACTGGGCAAAAGAGTAAATCTGGCTATAGAAGACAGACAAACTTTTGTAAAAACAGATCTTTTAGATGGTCAGCGCTGGCAAGAGCATGCATGGGGTGATGCTTCTTTAACCCGTGATTTTGATTCGTATAACTATGCTTCAATTGGTTTAAACGTAAACCTGGGTGGCAGGGCTGTTGAGCCATTATGGTGGGTTAATCCTTTGGATTATGCTTATGATGAATTACGTAACCACCGCAACGTTAAAATACCTAAAAACGATTGTAACGATCAGGATGGTGATGGTGTTTGCGATCACTTAGACCGTGAGCCAAATACACCCGCAAATTGCCCTGTTGATACACATGGTGTAACTAAAGATACAGATGGCGATGGTGTACCAGATTGTAAGGATAAGCAATTGATTACTCCTACAGAGTGTCAACCGGTTAATGCTGATGGTGTTGGTAAATGCCCAGAACCTGAGTGTTGCAAAAATCCTATTAAGCAGGAAGAAGTTAAAGTTTGCCCTTGCGATTACCCTACTTTAATTTATAAAGGCAATACCAATGGCTTATCAAACGATAACAGAAATATGCTTGCTACTGTTGCTGCTAAGTTAAAGGCAAATCCAACTTGTACAATTACAGTTAATGGATATCCTGAAACTTCAAAAGCATCTCAGGCTAATTGCCAGAAGAGATTAGAGACTATTAAAATATACCTGATTGAGAAAGAAGGTATCAGTGCAGATAGAATTAATACCAATTGTGTTTTACCAGTAGATGGTACACCTGTTGGAGATAAAAACTCTGTTGATATTAAATGTAATTAATCAGAACTGATTTTATAATACAGCCCCCCGGTTTACTGGGGGGCTTTTTTTGTCAAGTCCTTATTTATCAAATCTTTAACCCTGTTTTTTTTACAATCCCGATAATTAAAAGCAATTTTGAGTTATTTACGTTAATTTTGCATCCTTTATGAGATTATTTAAATTATTACTGGCACCCGCTTTTTTACTGATACTGGTAACCACATCTTGCAATAAATACAATAAGGTAACCAAGAGTAAAGATTATGAGTATAAGTTGAAGATGGCAGATGAGTATTACAGTAAAGGGAAGTATAAGATTGCACAGGAACTGTATGAAGAGCTTTTTCCGGTTTTTAAAGGCACGGTTAAATTTGAAGAATTATACTTTAAAGATGCATATTGCTTTTACTACATGAAAAGCTATGCAGATGCCGAAAACCTGTTTAAAGGGTTTTTAGAGGTGTTTCCAAACAGCGAAAAAGCAGAGGAGGTTGATTACATGCGTTCGTATTGTTTTTACAAACAATCACCTAAACTGGAACTGGAGCAGGTAAATACAATAAAGGCAATGGGTATGATGCAGACTTTCATTAACACACACCCAGGCTCTGCAAGAAATAAAGAAGCATCTGAAATTATTGATAAGTGCCGGGCAAAGTTAGAACAGAAGGAATACAGGGCTGCTGAATTATATTACAACATGAGCCAGTACAGGGCTGCGGCCCTCGCATTTGCCAGTTTAACCAATAACTATCCCGAATCGTTAAAAGGCGAGGAGTATAAATTGAAAACAGTTAAAGCATATTATAAATTTGCAAAACTGAGTTACGAGGATAAACAGATAGAAAGATTTGAAAAAGTAATTTCAGAGTACCAGGATTTTGTTGATCGTTATCCCGAAAGCAAATTATTAAAAGAAGCAGAAAGCTTCAGCAACCTAAGTAAAAACAACATTAAAGTAATAAAATATGAGCAAACTCAGACGGCAGCTAAGCGCTAACACAAGCAGCGTTGTAGAACCCAAAAAATTATCCGACATCAAAGAAAAAACAGGTAACCTGTACGAATCTATTGCCATTATTGCAAAAAGGGCAAATCAGATAAACATTACTTTAAAAGAAGAACTGCATAATAAGCTGGAAGAGTTTGCAAGCCATACTGATAGTCTGGAAGAAATTCATGAAAACAAAGAGCAGATTGAAATTTCAAAAGCTTATGAGCGTATGCCCAACCCGGCATTACTTGCAACACAGGAGTTTATGGAAGACAAAGTTTATTTCCGCAGAAACGACGAAGACTTATTCAGTTAAGCCTCAACCAATTATTTAGCATCTTATTTAGTTAAGAAGTCATAATTTTAACCCCACAATCAGTAAAACTGTTGTGGGGCTTTTTATGTTGCAGAACAAAAAAATATTATTAGCAGTTACGGGCAGTATCGCAGCGTATAAAACTGCTGTGTTAACCCGCCTGCTTGTAAAGGCCGGGGCCGAAGTGAAGATTGTTATGACGGCTGCAGCAAAAGATTTTGTTACACCGCTTTCTTTATCAACACTGTCAAAAAATCCGGTGCTGGTTGATCTGGCCGAAAACAACTCCTGGGCAAACCACGTAATGCTTGGCCGCTGGGCCGATGTGATGCTGATTGCGCCTTTAAGTTGCAACACGTTGGCCAAAATGGCTACAGGCTTGTGCGATAATTTGTTAATGGCCGTTTATCTTTCAGCAACCTGCCCGGTGGTAGTAGCGCCAGCCATGGATGAAGACATGTGGCATCACGGCACTACAAAAAAAAATCTTGAAATTTTAAGTGGTTTCGGTAACCATATTATTCCGGTAGAAAATGGCGAGCTTGCCAGCGGACTTACAGGCGAAGGAAGAATGGCTGAGCCGGAAGGGATTGTTAACTGGCTAAATGATTTTTTTTTTAAAGAAAAAGAACTGAGCGGAAAAAAAATATTAATAACAGCCGGCCCAACTTATGAAAAAATAGATCCGGTTCGTTTTATAGGCAATCATTCATCTGGTAAAATGGGTGTGGCCATTGCAGAAGAAATGAAAAAACGTGGAGGCGACGTTACACTTATACTGGGGCCATCAAATATAAAAGTGAATAGCGGCATAAAAGTAATCAACGTAACATCGGCAGCCGAAATGTTTGATGCCTGCAAAAAAAAATTCGCTGCAACCGACATTGCCATCATGAGTGCTGCTGTTGCAGATTATACACCGGTAAAAGCATCAACAGAAAAAATTAAAAAAACTGAAAATGATTTTTCTGTATCGCTCACCAAAACAAAAGATATTTTAAAAACATTGGGCCAGTTAAAAACCAGTAAGCAGGTTTTGGTTGGCTTTGCTTTAGAAACCAACAACGAAACAGCAAATGCTTTGCAAAAACTGCAGACAAAAAATGCCGATCTGATGGTGCTTAATTCTTTACAGGATGCAGGTGCAGGGTTTGGGCACGATACAAACAAAATCACTATTTTTGATAAAACAGGTAAGGCGTATCCATTTGATGTAAAATCAAAAAAAGAAGTAGCTAAGGATATTGTAAATACCATCATTCAACAATTTTATGCTAAAAATTAATTTACTGATTGTTCTTGCTTTTATGGTTAAAATTACTGCTGCGCAGGAATTAAAAGCCAATGTAACCGTAGTGAGCAATCAGGTTGGTAATAATGTAAACCAAAATGTTTTCCGCACACTGCAAACTGCATTAAACACATTTATCAATACCCGTAAATGGACACCGGATACCTATGCACCCAATGAACGTATAGATTGTAATTTTTTGCTTCAACTGCAATCAAGCGGCGATCTGAATGTTTACAATGCTTCAATCACTGTGCAGGCTGCCAGGCCGGTTTTTAATACCAGTTACCTGTCGCCCATCATTAATTTTAAAGATGATAATATCATTTTTAAGTATGTTGAATTTCAAGTACTGGAATTCAATGAAAACCGAGTTTCGGGCTCGGATGCATTGGTATCTAACCTAACGGCCATCATTGCCTACTATGCCAATATGATACTGGCTTTTGATTATGCTTCTTTTTCGCTTCGTGGCGGCGATCCGTATTTTACAAAGGCGCAAAACATTGTAAACAATGCACCCGATGGCAGGGGCATATCTGGATGGAAAGCTTTTGACGGTGTTAGAAACCGCTACTGGCTGGTAGAAAATATGGTTAACAGCCGCTACACCATTATGCATGATGTGTATTACAATTACTACCGCCTGGGTATGGATAAATTATACGAAGATGAAAATGCAGCCCGGGCCGAAGTGATGAATGTGCTTAACCTGCTTAACAATTTTATAAATGATAACCCAAATAAAATGATAAGCCAGTTCTTTTTTCAGGGAAAAGCAACTGAGCTTGTAAAAATATTTTCAAAAGCACCACCGCAGGATAAGGCAAGGGCATCAGAAATGCTGCAACGCCTGGATATAACCAACGCCACTAAATATAAAGATGAACTGAAATGATAAGGATAATCATTTTGCTTGCAGGGTTGGGTTTAATAAATTCCTGCACTAGTAAGGATAAAATACCCGATGATGTTTTACAACCTGCAAAAATGCAGGCCGTTTTGTGGGATGTGATAAAGGCCGATGTATTTACTGCTGAATTTATTAAAAAAGATTCTGCAAAAAATGCAACAGCCGAAAATGTAAAACTGCAGCAACAAATATTTGCCATACACAAAATAACCAGGGCCGATTTTTACAACAGTTACGATTACTATAAATTAAACACAATTACTTTTAAAAAAGTAATTGATAGTATGATAGCCACTGCCGAACGCAATAAATATAATAAAGCACCACCACCTTTAACAGCTCAATAATATGAATAAAGTTTACAGCAATGCTGCAACTGCCATAGCCGATATTAATGATGGAGCAGTTATTATGCTTGGCGGTTTTGGCTTGTGCGGCATACCGGAGAACAGTATTGCGGCATTGGTTAAAAAAGGACCTAAAAATCTTACCTGCATATCCAACAATGCCGGTGTAGATGATTTTGGAATTGGATTGATGCTGCAGCAAAAACAGGTAAAAAAAATGGTATCGAGTTATGTGGGCGAAAATGCCGAGTTTGAAAGACAATTGTTAAGCGGGGAGCTGGAAGTGGAACTGATACCGCAAGGCACACTGGCTACCCGTTGCATGGCTGCAGGTTATGGCATGCCCGCCATTTTTACACCCGCAGGTGTTGGTACAGAAGTGGCTGTTGGAAAAGAAACCAGAATTTTTAATGATAAGGAATATTTACTGGAGTTTGCATTTGATGCCGACTTTGCCATTGTAAAAGCCTGGAAGGGAGATACCGATGGTAATTTAATTTACAAAGACACTGCCCGCAATTTTAATCCGTTAATGGCAATGGCCGGTAAAATAACGATTGCCGAAGTAGAAGAACTGGTGCAGCCCGGCGAGTTGGATCCTAATCATATTCATACACCGGGTATTTATGTACACAGAATTTTTGAAGGGAAGGATTATGAGAAAAGGATTGAGCAAAGGACATTAAAAAAATTAGCTGATTAGCTAATTTGCTAATGTGCTAATTCTTCCGATTTGAAGTGTTTGACTTTATGTAGAAACTATGCTTTTAAAGAATTAGCAAATTAGCACATCATCATATTATCACATTAACCATGGCTTTAACCAAAGAACAAATAGCACAACGTATAGCAAAGGAATTGAAAGACGGTTACTATGTTAACCTGGGCATTGGCATACCAACGCTGGTTGCCAATTATATTCCTGAAGGCATTAATGTAGTGCTGCAAAGCGAAAATGGATTGCTGGGTATGGGGCCTTTTCCTTTAGCGGGGAAAGAAGATGCAGATTTAATTAATGCCGGCAAACAAACCATTACCACATTACCCGGCTCTGCTTTTTTCGACAGTGCCATGAGTTTTGGAATGATACGTGCCGGCAAGGTTGACCTTACCGTACTGGGCGCCATGGAAGTGAGTGAGAACGGAGATATCGCCAACTGGAAAATACCAGGCAAGATGGTAAAAGGCATGGGTGGCGCTATGGATCTTGTTGCCAGTGCAAAAAATATTATTGTGGCCATGATGCATACCAACCCCAAAGGTGAAAGCAAATTATTATCTGCCTGCACCTTACCACTTACCGGTAAAAAATGCATTAAAAAAATTGTAACCGAACTGGCCGTGCTGGATGTTACTGCTGATGGTTTTAAACTTTTAGAAAGAGCACCCGGTGTTAGTGTAGAAGAAATTGTTGGTAAAACTGCGGGTAAGTTGATTGTGGAGGGAGAGGTGCCGGAGATGGTGTTTGCTTAAATTAATCAATTAAAAAATCCCCCGAAAACATCGAGGGATTTTATTAGCAGTTAGTTTCTATAGGTATATTAAACTTTTGGCGCCGCAGCTAAAATTTCTGCATTGGCACCACTTGCATATTTCTCAAAATTTTTGATGAACTGTTCGGTAGGTTTTATTTTAATTTCTTAACACTGCCGTTTTGTAACAATGATTTCATTTGTGTAATGGCCATCTGGTTTAGTTGTATTAATCTTTCGGGCTGGCTTAACCCGTTATGTATAAGTACCGCGTTAATACTTTCCATATTTGATAGTACTACTAATTGTTCAATGCTGGCTTCGTCTCTAACATTACCTTTTGCTTCCGGGTTTTCTGTACGCCACTGTTGGGCAGTTTTGCCGAATAATGCCACATTTAGTAAGTCGGCCTCGTTGGCATAAACTAACGCAGTTTCTTTTTGGCCAACCAGTTTTGGAATAATATTCTCTTTAATGGCATCAGTATGTATGCGGTAATTTATTTTAGATAACATACGCTGAAGGTTCCATTCTAATTTCAGGCGGTCATTTTCATCTTCTTTAAGGCGTTTAAATTCAAGCAATAAATAAAGCTTGAATTCAGCACTTATCCATGATGCAAATTCAAAAGCTATATCAAGATGGGCATAAGTTCCGCCGCCGCTTCCAGCTTTTTAAATAATTCCTATTGCATTTGTAGATTCTATCCACTTAGAAGGGGAGAGCGCAAATGAGTTGCTTCCTGCCTCATACATAAAGGAGTCGAATTCGACCCCTTTGAAATTGGGGTTATGTATTTTCTCCCAAAGTCCAAGAAATTCAATTGTGCTACGGCTACGCATCCAGTTTTTTACAATATCTTTGGTTTTAATTGCATTCTTGTATCGTGCAATGTCCGTAATAGAAATGTATTCTTCACTTCCTTTGCTGAAAAGAACAATCTCCGTTCCCTTTACATTTATAGTTTTATTTTTTACCATGTCATTGTTTTTTAAACCCCTCGAATTCGATGGGTTTAATTATTCCGAATTCGGGGTAATTAAAATGGTGCTTAAACCCCTTGTAATGATTAACATAAGATGACCGATTATGAAGATAGTAAAATGGAAATAAATATGATAAAAAAGAGTATCTAGCAGATTTTTTTAAAAGAAACGTAAAGCCATCAATAACGAACCTAAACGTTGGCAAAAATTATTCACAAATAAAATCCCCCGAAAAACATCGGGGGATTTTTATTAGCAGTTAGTTTCTATAGGTAAATTAAACTTTCGGCGCTGCAGCTAAAATCTCAGCATTAGCGCCACTTGCATATTTCTCAAAGTTTTTGATGAACTGTGCGGCCAGATTTTTTGCCATAGCATCATACGCCTCTTTATCGGCCCAGGTATTGCGTGGGTTTAAAATTTCGGTTGGTACATTGGGGCATTCGGTTGGCATCATCATACCAAATACAGGATGGGCTTCAAAAGAAACATCATCCAGTTTACCTTCCAGCGCAGCAGTTATCATGGCCCTTGTATAACTTAGTTTCATACGGCTGCCTGTACCATAGGCGCCACCGCTCCAGCCAGTGTTAATCATCCACACATTTACATTATGCTCATTCATTTTTTTACCAAGCATCTCTGCATATTGTGCAGGGTGTAATGGTAAAAACGGTGCACCAAAACATGCACTGAAGGTTGATTTTGGTTCAGTAACACCAGCCTCGGTACCGGCAACTTTTGCAGTGTAGCCGCTTATGAACTGGTACATAGCCTGCCCGGCAGTTAACTTACTGATTGGTGGTAAAACTCCATAAGCATCGCAGGTTAAAAAGAAAAGATTCTTTGGCGTTTTGCCTATTGATGGTTCCAACGCATTGCTGATAAATGTAAGCGGATAACTTACCCTGGTATTCTCAGTAATTTTTTTACTGCTGAAATCTATTTTATTGGTGCCTTCAATAAAAGTTACGTTCTCAACCAATGCACCTGGGCGGATAGCGTGATAAATTTCGGGCTCTTTTTCTTCGCTCAAATCAATACATTTTGCATAGCAACCACCTTCAAAATTAAATACGCTGTCTTTGGTCCAGCCATGTTCATCATCACCAATCAGTTTACGGTTGGGGTCGGCACTCAGGGTTGTTTTACCTGTGCCACTTAATCCAAAAAACACAGCGGTATCACCGGCATCGCCCATGTTGGCACTGCAATGCATACTCAGCACATCGGCTTTTGTTGGCAACACATAATTCAGCATGGTAAAAATTCCTTTTTTCATTTCGCCGGTGTAGCCGGTACCACCAATTAAAATAGTTTTGTGTGTAAAGCTTATTACGGCAAAGTTTTCGGCACGGGTGCCATCAACAGCAGGGTTGGCCATAAAGCTGGGTGCCTGTATAATATGCCAGTGAGGTTCAAAGTTTTCCAGATCTGTTTCTTCGGGGCGGATAAACATGTTGTAGCAGAACAAATTGCTCCAGGGATTTTCGTTTATCACCCTTAACTTTAATCTGTAAGTTTCTTCGGCACAGGCAAAGCAATCACGTACCCAAATTTCTTTACTACTTAAGTGCGTCAGCATTTTTTCTTTTAACTGAAAAAAGTTTTTTTCTTCAAATGGAATATTAAAATCGTTCCAGTGTACCGTGTTTTCGGTAAGTGCATCTTTTACAGTAAATTTATCTTTAGGGCTGCGACCGGTAAATTTTCCGGTGTTGATTAACAAGGCTCCGGTATCGTTTAAAACACCATCGCCGCGTTGTACGGCCTGCTCGGTTAACTGATCGGGACCAAGCTGGTAATTTACATTTTTTGTGGAGGTTAATCCCAGTTTTTTCAATGATTCCAATGGGGGGGCAATTGTAGTTGATACTGACATAGCAAGTAAATGTTTTTAATTTTCGCAATCGATTGCACAAAGTTATGGAATTGTGTATTTAAAAAGATTTTTTAACAAACGTATATTTAAAATGAGTAAGCTGAAAAAGAGTTATTATTTACATTTTTTAAATATTTGTAAGCTTTATTAAGCAAGTTTGAATAATAATGAGATAAATTTAATTCTCTTGATTATTGTTAAACTGCTTAAGCGTACGGTATTAATATTTTATCTGATTCCTATTGGCATTTTACGGCTTTAAAAACAAACTATTAAAATGTATATTGCATCATAAACATAAAACATGAAATATCTGCCACTTAACTCCGGAATTTTTGTTGAAAACCGTAAGCGTTTTGTTGAACGGATGGAAAAAAATTCCATTGCCATTTTTAACAGCAACGATGAATTACCAACCAATGGCGATCAGTTGTACCGCTTTAAACAAAACTCCGATTTATTTTGGCTAACCGGTGTAGAGCAGGAAGATACCATGCTGATTTTATTTCCGGATAATCCCGATGCAAAATACCGGGAGGTTTTAGTTTTGGTAAGGCCCAATGCTTTAAAAGAAAAATGGGATGGCCACCGGCTAAGAGATCATGAAGGCACCGCCACATCGGGCATTGCAACCATTGTATGGCTCGATACTTTAGAGGCATTGTTACAAGGCTGGATACATTTAGCAGAGAGTATTTACTTAAACAGCAACGAAAACGACCGCAAAGCAAATTGGGTGCCGGTACGTGATTACCGCTATGCCGAAATGATGAAGCAGCGTTACCCTTTGCATAATTATAAACGCAGTGCTAAAATTTTGAAAGATCTGCGTGGCATTAAAACTGCTTTGGAAATTGATGTAATGCAAAAGGCAATTGATATTACAGACATCACTTTTAGAAGAGTGATGCAGATAATGCAACCCGGTATTATGGAGTACGAAATTGAGGCAGAAATTTATCACTCCTTTTTATCGCAAAGGGCTACGGGGCCTGCTTATGGCAGTATCATTGCCAGTGGCGACAGAGCACGTACACTGCATTATGTTGAAAACAGCCGTGAGTGTAAAGACGGTGAATTGATACTGATGGATTTTGG
>JAYURR010000157.1:0-3720 GCA_043756605.1 Chitinophagaceae bacterium | reverse complement strand
TGCTGCATGCCCAGCAACCAACAAATTTTACCATTGCTGTTACTAACCAAAAAACAGAACCCATTGCCAATGCCACCGTTGAATTGTTAAGCAATAACAAATTGGTTAAAGCAGCCATTACCGATGCAAAAGGAAATGCAATATTTGAAAATATCGTTACAGGCAGTTACATTTTCAGCATTACACAGGTTGGTTATAAAAAGCAAACAACTGCTTTATATAATTTTCCAGAAACAAATAACGCAAGCATTAGCTTACAGCTTGCCAATAAAACATTGCAGGTTGTAACTGTGAGTTCTAAAAAACCATTGGTACAATCTAAACAAGGAAAAACCATCATTAATGTAGAAGCTGCAGTAACCAACACGGGTACAACGGTGCTGGAAGTTTTGGAAAAGTCGCCGGGTGTGATGGTGGATAGGAATGGTGGGCTTAGCTTACAGGGCAAAGCCGGTGTGTTGGTAATGATTGATGATAAGCCTACTTATCTTTCCGGTGCCGATCTGAATAATTTACTCAGCAGTATGAGTTCTGCAACAGTGGAAACAATAGAACTGATGCCCAACCCGCCGGCAAAATATGATGCCAGTGGCAATGCCGGCATCATCAACATTAAAACAAAAAAAAATAAAGTAAAAGGGTTTAACGGATCGGTTACAGTTGCCGGTACGCAGGGTGTGTATCCAAAAAATAATAACAGCCTGATTGTAAATTACCGCACAGGTAAATTCAATATGTTTTTAAATTACAGTTTAAATAATTCCAAAAACTTTGTCAGCATTTATGCACTGCGTAAATATTACAACAACAATAATGATGTCATCGCCATACTTGATCAGCCCACTTATTTTACCGGCAGGGTTACCAACCATACCATCAAAGCTGGTGTTGATTACTACATCTCTCCCAAAACCACTGTAGGCATTGTACTTGGCGGCACCAGGGTACGCCGCAAGGGCAAAGGCGATGCTACCGCCACCTGGTTGAATGCAGCAGGTGCAATTGATTCATCCATTGCAACAAATAGTACAAGTGCCAATCGCTATAAGAGCGAAACGCTTAATGGCAATCTTCGCCACAGCATCAATAAGCAACAAGACCTGGCGCTGGATATTGACTGGCTTAATTATAACATAAGCAGCGAACAGTTGTTTAATAACCGTTTGTTGGTAAATGGTGGTTATACCGAATCTGCAAGAGGTAATATCCCATCAAGTATTACTATTCTTTCTGCAAAAGCAGATCATACTTTACGTTTTGGAAAAAACAGCAGCCTGCAATCGGGTTTTAAATCATCGTATATCAACACCAACAATATTGCATCATACCAAAATTTTGATGGTATGAATTGGCAGGAAGATTATGGCAGAAGCAATCATTTTTTGTACAAGGAAAATATTAATGCACTGTACAGCAGCATACAAACAAAATACAAACGCATCAGCATACAGGCAGGCCTGCGTTACGAAGCTACTGCTTACGATGCACACCAATTGGGCAATGTACAGCAAAAGGATTCTGCTTTCAGCCGCAAATACAGCGGGTTATTCCCCAGTGGTTATATCACTTACCAGCTTGATTCTTCCAACGCTTTAACTTTTACGGCTGGCCGCCGGATAGATCGTCCGCCTTTTCAAACACTCAACCCTTTTACTTCTATCATCAATAAATATACTTACCAAAGTGGCAATCCGTTTATTGTTCCTCAATACAGTACCAATATGGAAATCAGTCATCAAAATAAAGAATGGCTTACCACAACTGTTTCATACAGCATTGTAAAAAATTATTTTTCGCAGATATTTTTAAATGATACTGCTGCAGGATTGCTTTATTATTCGCAGGGCAATGTGGGCCGCACTAATAACCTGGGATTGAGCACCACGGTCATGTTATCGCCCACAAAGTGGTGGAGTTTTACTTTGCAGGCATTGTACAATCACAAAGAATTAAAAGGTTTTAATGGCGATGCAAATTTTAAAAGCAATATCAATCAGCTAAACATAAACATGAGCAACCAGTTTACGTTTGCAAAAATATACAGTGGTGAGCTCAGCGGATTTTTTACCAGCCGTGCCCGTAACGATCTGCAGGAAGTGCTTTATCCAACGGGGCAATTATCGTTGGGTTTAAGTCGCCCTGTTTTAAAAAAGAAAGGCACCCTTAAACTCAGTTTTCGTGATTTGTTTTTTACCAATGCTATGGAAGGGCTTACACAGTTTACAAAAGCCACTGAGTATTTTATACTTCGCCGAGACAGCCGTGTAATTAATATTGCCTTCACTTACCGTTTTGGCAAAGCCTACAAAACCACCAAACGTAGCAGCGGCAGTGCCGGCGATGAAATGGAAAGAGTTGGTAATGGATAATGCATTATCTGCTGAATTTGTTAACTGTTCCACTCATTTTTGCATTTAACCTAATTACCCGTAAATTGTGCAACTAAACTAAGAAGTATGAAATTGAAATTATATACTGCGGCCGCTTTAATTGTAATTGCAGGCCTTGCATCATGTGGCGGAGACAGCGATAAAGATGTTTTAGATAAAACAATAATTCCTGCTGGATCTGATACTACACCGGTGCAAACTGTTGTAACCAATCCCACAACTCCTGGTCAGGTTACAATACCTGGAACTACCGCACCAGCCATCAATACTGTAACTCCAGGTAACGTAAATGTTCCGGCAGGTACAACACAACCGCAAATGGTTACTATGAATCCGCAGAATAATGCTGTGGTAACTAACCCGCAAATGATAACACAAACTGCCACGCAAACTGCAACTGCGCCAGGTATGAACCCGCCGCATGGCCAACCAGGGCATCGTTGCGATATTTCTGTTGGAGCACCATTAAACAGCAAACCGGCACCTGCAACTACACAGCCAACTACGGTTAGCACTACACCGCAGCAACCACAGGTAACTATGAAGGAAGTGCCTACAACCACAAAGACTGCACCGGGTATGAACCCTCCGCACGGAGAGCCTAACCATAGATGTGATATAGCCGTGGGTGCACCTTTAAACAGTAAACCGGCAGCAGTAAATACAACTCCTGCTACTATTTCGGCACCACCATTACTTTCAGCACCCAAAACCGACAGCTCAAAAAATTAAGTAATTAAAAAAGCCTTATCTAATAGCAGAAAACACCAGTTCTTCCAAGTAAGCAACAACCTTGGTTTCGTCTTCTTTACCAAAATCCGTTAAAGCCGGAAGATTATTCATGAAGAAATTTTGAAAATGTGCCATTTCAATAATGGTGCTTGAAAGTGATTTTGGATATTTATAAGCGGGATTACATTCCAATATAATTGCACCAACTTTGGCACAAAGGTCTTTGTAGGGTTTAAAAAACTGATCTTTATTATCTTCGGAGACGTGCTTGGTTAAATAAGCTTTTGATCCTTCAGCAATGATTATCTGGTGTAAGATATTTTCATTAATATGGCTGGTATTTATGTCATCCTCTACCGTTGCAGCCAATAACTGAATTACCTTTTTTAGTTTAACAACCGGATCTTTTACGTTCATTGTATGTATCATTATCCTATACTCAAGCCAACTCCAATACCATGCGGTGATATACATCAATAATTTATGCTTGTTTTCAAAGTACCGGTAAATTCCTGCTTCTGTAGAGTTTATATCCTCTGCAAGCTTTTTAAATGTTAATGCCTCAAATCCGTTTTTATAAATCACCTCAATGCTGTGC
>JAYURR010000156.1:0-34376 GCA_043756605.1 Chitinophagaceae bacterium | reverse complement strand
AATGGGACGAATGATATCTTCCGTTACCTGGTGGTAATCTTTATTACCATCTACCAGCGGTTCCCTTAGTTGCGATTCGTATTTCAGTAATGACATATCTTATCTTGTTCTTTTAGCTGTAACCATTTTAAAAAAATTCAGCTTTTAAATTTATTTTGTGTCGAATATTGAATTGTTAAATATCGAATGTTAGAGCTTTAAAAAATATTCGATATTCAATATCCGATATTAACTACGTGTGTGCCTTTTCTTCTTTCTTCGCTTCACCTTTCTTCTCTTCATGATGTTCTTCTTCCACACCAATATGCCTGTCAGTATTTCTTACTTTTGCCAGGTAACTAACATTAGGCAGAACGTGCAGTTGCTCCATTACATAAAATGCACGGTGCTTCTGATCTACGTTGCGAATCTTATAAACATCACTTTCTTTATCGTTAACGTTACCAAAGCTGATAGCATGTGTAGGACAAGCCTGCATACAAGCAACTTTAAGATTACGTACCAATGAAGGATCCTGTTGTTTTTTTGCTTCCAGTTTTGTTTCTTGTAAACGTTGCACACAGAAAGAACATTTTTCGATAACACCTCTTGAACGTACAGTAACATCGGGGTTTAAAACCATTCTTGTTAAGTCATCATTCATCTGCAAAACAGAATCATCCATGTATGTGCCTATCATTGGATTTTGATTATCCTTGAAGCTATCAGCTCCTGTATAATCTAACCAGTTGAAGCGACGAACTTTATACGGACAGTTGTTGGCACAATATCTTGTACCAATACAACGGTTATAAGTCATTTGGTTTAAACCTTCGGTGCTGTGGTTTGTTGCAGCAACGGGGCAAACGTTTTCGCAAGGTGCGTTATCGCAATGCTGGCAAAGCATGGGTTGAAAAACCACATCCGGATTTTCCAGATCACCGGTAAAATAACGGTCAATACGCAGCCAATGCATTTCATGTGCACGCTGCACCTGCATTTTACCAACAACGCTCACATTATTTTCGGCTGTACAGGCAACAACGCAAGCACTGCAACCGGTACAGGTATTTAAATCAATACTCATTCCCCATTTAATGCCCGGTTTATCAAAATCGGGATACATGGTAGCATCTTTTACAAAATCTTTGCTGCCACCAATGGTTATTGCTAAACGCTCTTTGGTTATCTCTTCTAAAACAGCTTCGGGATTGGCAGTATAACTTGTAAGATTGGTTTCGTAAATAACCGGACGGCTTTCGGTAAAACCATGCACCTGTGTTTGTGCCAACGGATACATAGCTCCGGTTTTTTCAACCGTTGCTACCGCACTGTATAAATTGGTGCTATTAAAAGCAACCAACGGATACACATTTTTACCTGCGTTAACTGCTGATCTTCCTATATTTTGAGATACCTGTTCTTTTGTGGCGCCTTCAGTTCCTCTGCCGTATCCAACCGCCAGGGCAATTGTTGCAGCATTCATACCAGGTATAACAATCACCGGCAACTCAACTGACTTGCCATTTGCTGTAATTTTTACAACCGGTTTTTCGGGATGCACTTCGTAATCACTTTGCTTGCCACCTTCCTGGTTCATTACATCTAAACCTAATAATGATTTGGCCATTGCCGGGCTCATCATAGCGTAGTTATCCCAGGTTACTTTGGTTACCGGGTCTGGTAATTCCTGCAACCAGGGGTTGTTTGCCTGAGCGCCATCGCCAATAGATACTTTTTGGTAAAGCACTATTTCAACCGTACCGCCTTTGCTTGCAGCAACTGCAGCAGCAGCTTCGCTTAATTTTGCACTATTAAAAGCACCGCCGCCAACAGGCATGGTTTCGGGTTCTACAACACCATCCTGTAAAGCTTTTTCCCACAAATCCATACTGCCTAATTTGGCGCTCCAGTATGTTTTAAAATAAGTTTCGTAATCGTTAACCAAACTACCTGCGGCAGCACTCCATTTAATTAATGAAGTTTGAAAAGCACGTGTTTTAAATAATGGGTTGACGGTTGGCTGTAATAAGCTGTAGTAGCCGGTTTTTGGTTCAGCATCGCCCCAGCTCTCAAGCCAATGGTGCGATGGAAGAATATATTTACACTGCTCGGTTGTTTCATCCATGGTTCCGTTAAAAGAAACAGAAACAGTTTTTGCCAGAGCGGCTTTAAATTTTTTGCTGTCGTTATAACTGTAAACCGGGTTAACACCGCTGATCAATACTGCACCAATTGCACCACCGCTCATATCTGCTACCAGCTTTTCCATATCCGCATCAATACCATTTTTGTAGTTTGATGTGATGGCCCAGTTGATGGTAGTGCCGTTTGCACCGATGGCTGCGTTAATTGCATTTACAATTACCTGCACGTTTACATCGTTACTGCCGCAAACAACCAGTGAAGCTCCGTTGTTTGCTTTTATTGCAGTGGCAACCTTTACAATTCCTTCATTCACATTTTGTGGCAATTTACCTGTAGATTGAGCAGGAACCGCAACACCTAATGCTGCCGCCAAAGCAAGCGCTACTGCACCGGTTTCAGATGGTTTGTGTGTGTAGCGGTCATCGGCATTGCTACCGGTAAGGCTCATCATACTTTCAAACTGAAAATGACGGCTCAGTTCAGGTTTATCACCTTTTATTTTTCTATTCTGAGCGTATTGATTGTTGAATTCTGTAGGACTTAACCAGGTACCTAAAAAATCGGCACCAAGGCTAACAATTACTTTTGCTTTTTCAAAATGATAAGATGGAATGGCTCTTTTTCCGTAGCAGGCTTCGTTTGCCAGCAACATACCGCTGTAACTTACCGCATCGTATTGTACGTGGCGGCTGCCGGGATATTTTGCTAAAAATTCGTTTATAATTGCTAAGGTAGATGGAGAGTTTACGGTTGCAGTAAGTATGGCAACGGCTTTGCCGGTAATGGCGGTGCCAACCATTTTATCAAACGCATCAAAGCTGGTTACTTCTTTAAACTCTTTGCCGGCATGCTGCATTGGATAACGCAGGCGTGTGTTATCATACAGATCCAATACCGAAGCCTGGGCCTGCGCATTGGTTCCACCGTTTGTTATAGTAGATAATTCGTTTCCTTCAATTTTAATAGGTCTGCCATCTCGTTGCTTAACAACAACCGAAATGGTTTCGCCGCCATTAACATAAGTAGATGCGTAATAATTAGCAACACCTGGTATAACACTTTGTGGCTTGTTTAAAAAAGGCACAGCCTTACGTACCGGCATTTCGCAACTGGCAGCAACGGCCGCTGCTGCTGTACTAAAGCCCAGGTATTTAAGAAAATCCCTGCGGGGAGTTTTGGCATCTAAAATACCCTTATCATCAAGGTCTTCTAAAGGAAGTAATGCTTCTTTAAACTCGTTTTTGGCCGAATCCTGAAAATTTTCCGTTTGATTCAGTTCACCAAAACTTTGCCAGTACTTTTTCTTCATAATAATAATATGCTAATAAGCTAATATTCTAATGTGCTAATGTGCTAATATGCTAATGTGCTAATTCCCTATTTTCAAGAGTTCCTACTGTTTACTGAAACTCTCTTATTAGCACATTATCGAATTAGCTAATTAGCTAATTAATTAATAGTGACATTTCTGACATTCGGTACCACCGATATGCTCCACACTAACACTGTCCATCTTGCCGCTCTTCAGATCTTTGTGGAATTTCTCGTAAATGCTGTAATACTTGTTACCGGTGCCATTTTCTTTATTGTAAAAATCAACTTTACTTTCTCTGTGGCAATTAATACACCATCCCATGCTTAAATCGGAGAATTGGTACACCTCGGGCATTTGCTGTATATTACCGTGGCAGGTTTGACAATTTTGTTTTCCCACTTTAATGTGCTGGCTATGGTTAAAATAAACGTGATCGGGAAGGTTATGCACTTTTATCCATTCGATTGGTTTTGCACCATCGGGTGTGCCGTTATTATCTTTATCTGCGTTGTAGGTTTTTGTAGTTTCATTCCAGCCTGCATACTCGTATAATTTTTGAATTTCTGCAGTTCCATCTACATTGGTTCCATCTTCTCTTACCAATTTATCGGGGCCTTCATATTTATTGATAGATTTATGGCAGTTCATACAGGTATTAACCGATGGAATGCTTGCCTGCTTGCTATCCTGTGCACTGCCGTGGCAATATAAACAACTGATCTGGTTGGTGCCTGCATGTACCTGGTGAGAGTAAAATATGGGTTGTACCGGTTGGTAATTTTTCATTCGGCCCATATTAACTGCGCCATTAATAGTATAATAACCACCAACAGCAAACAGCAGTAAAATACCAGCCATTAAATAGGTTTTGTTTCTATAAACCGGAACCGGCTCAGAGCGATACACACCTTCTTTTTCATCGGATAATTTGCGCAGGTTGCTATTAACCTGTAATAATATAAATGCGATGAGTGCAAGCACCAGGGTTAAAATGCCAAAAAGCAGAGAGTTATCAGATGATTGAGCCTGACCTGTTGCATCTCCAACTGGAGTTACAGGAGGAGCCCAGTCATCAACATATTTCATAATAGCATCAACATCATCCTTTTTAAGCTGCTGAAAGTTTGACATCATTCCGTTACCCTTCCAGGTGGCGTATAGTTTTGTGGCATAAGCATCTCCCGAGGCTATCACCGCAGCAGGGCTGGCCACCCATTTATAAATCCAGCCAGCAGGCTGCCTTTCGTTCCAACCTTTTAAAGCCGGGCCAGTGTAATCTTTATCTGGCTTATGACAACTGGCACAGTTTGCTTTAAATAAAGCCTCACCATCGGCAGCCGAAGCGTTGATGTTAATTGAAAGCAGAACAACCAAGAAAATACTTGTAAAAATTCTGTTAATGATTTTTCTATAGCGACTCATACAGTAATATCGGGGCTAATGTGGAAAAATATCCTGATTCGGGTGCAAAAATAAGACAGGATGCTGACAATATATCAACATTTGAGAATTTTTTTTTCCCTTATCCAGCGTGGTTTTCAGCAAATTGGATAAATACCTGCGTTGTAATTGTCATGTATTTGTAACCTGTTTATGTTAATTGAATTTTTTTTGGATATGCAAACAAAATCACAATTTTTTACCCCACTTTTGCCGAATGTTTGAGAAACTTAAACAAAGATGGAAAGTTAATGGATGGAACCTGCTGCTCATTATAACAACATTTGCGTTGGGCGGAAGCCTTTGTGGCTATGCCGGACGCAAACTTTTAATGCTGGCCGGTTTAGAGAAAGGTGTTTTATGGGTAGTACTGTATGTATTACTTGTAACCCTGCTTTGGCCACTTTGCGTTTTATTAATCAGTATTCCGCTGGGGCAGTTTGCTTTTTTTAAAAGATACCTGGTAAAAGTATGGAGCAAAATAAGCGGCCGTAAAAAAAAAAGTAACCCCAACCCAATCAACATCGCCATTTTTGCCAGTGGCGCTGGCTCAAATGCACAGCAGATAATAAAAGCATCTCAGAAGCCCCTCCTGAACTCCGTTCTTTCCTTTGCAGTAACCCCGAAGGGGAGGGAAATGGAGAAGATCGAAGCAATTGATACTCCTTATCATATAGCATTAATTGTTTGCAATAAGGCTGATGCTGGAGTGTTTAAAGTTGCAGAGCAAGCCGGTATACCTTCTTTATTAATAGAAAAAGAAAGATTTTTTAACGGCAATAACTATTTATCCGAACTACAAAAACATCAGGTTGATTTTATAGTACTGGCTGGCTTTTTATGGAAGATGCCTACGGCATTAGTACAGGCTTATCCAAAAAAAATAATCAATATACACCCGGCCTTATTACCTAAATATGGCGGCAAAGGCATGTATGGCAGCAACGTACACCAGGCCGTAATTGCTGCCGCAGAAAAAGAAAGCGGCATTACCATTCATTATGTAGATGAACTGTACGATCATGGGGAAATAATTTTTCAGGCAAAGTGTATAGTGGCCGAAAACGATACTGCAGCCACCCTTGCTCAAAAAGTTCATGCTTTGGAGCATGCAAATTATCCACGGGTTATTGCAGAAGTTTTACAAAAGCAAAATCGCAGTTAAAACAAGTTGGCGTTAAGTTTTATTATTAATTGTTACTGTAATTTTACCCCTACTAATTTTAAGTCTGTTGCAATTATTTTTAAAAATACATTTACTGCTGTTTTTTTTTATTGGCATATCCATACATTCGCATGGGCAGTTGGTTGTTAGCGGCACTGTGGTAGATTCATCTAAAAGAAATTATGTTGCAGATGTAAAAATAGAAAGCACCAATGGTAGTATTGCCCGTACCGATTCGATGGGCAGATACAAAATAGCCGTTACCGAAAAAGATTCCCTCACTTTTATTTATCAGAACAAGCCCACGCAAAAATTTGCTGTAAAAGATATTGCCAGCATTACCCAGTTTGATATTTCGCTTGGCGTAAACGTTAAAAGCGGATACCGCATGTTGAAAGAAGTGGTAGTATTTGCCCGCAGTTACCGGGAAGATTCGATAGAAAACCGGCAAACATATGCCGATGTTTATAATTTTCACAAGCCAACTATAAAAACAAGCATTACGCCTGGTGGTGCTGTGGGTGCCGATGTAAACGAGATCATAAACATGTTTCGTGTAGGCCGAAACAGGCGGCTAAAGGCATTTCAGGCCAGGTTGGAGCTGCAGGAGCAGGATCGTTTTGTAAGTTACCGTTTTGATAAAACCTTTATCCGTCGTATTACCGGCTTGCATGGTACAGAGCTTGATACGTTTATGGTGCGTTATTTACCCACTTACGAATTTGCCAGCACAAGTGATGAAGTTACTTTCAATAATTATATTTTAAATTCGTCCTACGCATTTAAGGCGCAACTATTAATGCCGCAAAAAACGGATGCAAAAAAAGAAAATTAATTTATGGAAGAAAATCAATTAACGCTGGGCATTGGCACCAGGTTACAACACACACAATACGGCCCCGGTGTAATTGTTGGCGTAAAGTATGCAACCTATCTTATTTCTTTTATACACCACGGTATAAAAGAAATTGATAAAACAGATAGCCACCTGGATGAGATTATTGCAGAAAATGTAACTACAGAAGTTGAAACCGTTTCGGAAGTAGAAAGATCTTTATTAAAAATTTTACGGCAATGGAGCGATGTTGCCGAAATTGTACCCATTGGCGATAAATGGATTGGCGGCACCATGAGTTTACAAACGGCCGATAAATCTTTAAAGCCAAAAGAAATTCCCATTGATGATTTTTTTCATAAAATTGTAATGTTGAGAGACAGGCTGCGTGTGCTGGAGCAAAACATAAACAGCCACAAAAAACTTACAGATGAAGAGAAGGTAAACATACAGCAATACATTACCCGTTGCTATGGATCGTTAACTACTTTTAATGTGCTGTTTAAAAATAAAGAGCAGTGGTTTGTGGGGGATAAGGGAGGTAAAGAAGGTTAAAAAAAAATTCATGTCAGATACTATTGCTTATCAATACTCCTTCCCTTCTGAATTGCAGCATGGCGAAAATGCAGATAATTTATTTTTAGCCAAATACAGTGAGGTACAGAAAAATGATTCGGCCTGCTTTTTTTGGGGAAGCCTTACAGAACCATATACAGTTGCCAGATGCCTCATTACATTATCAAATGTAGTAAAGTCCAGTTTTAATCTTTCTCCTTTTGAGCTGGCTAAATTAAAAGACCCGATAGTAACTGCAGGAAATGAAAAAATCCGGTTTGAAGGATTCTCTCATTGTGCAGGAGTGTATGCAAGGGTAGATATTTTGCCAGGTGGTTATGATGGGGAGTTTCCTGAAAACGGCACTACCAATGTTGACTTTAATCAACCTATGATATCTGCACTAAGCCAGATAAATAAAAATGAAAAAGTAGTGTTGTCGGTAGGTAAAAAAGAGGTAACTATTCAATCTGCAAATGAAAAAGTAGTGGAAAGAAAAGTTCCCTTACCTGTAAAATGGATTAAAGGGCTAACAACAGTGCAGCTTTTTCTGTCCCTGGCTGAACGTGAGTTTTCATTTACACGAATTCAGGCATTACAGCTTTTTCAAAGCATTCCATCGGGTAAACCAAAGGCCGATTATTACTTGGTAATGCGGGGGAACAAACCCATGTTCTCACCCGTAAAATCTGCAAATGCCATTTGTGTTGGTGGTGTACAGCGGTTAAAATTAATTGAACCATTAATTGCAATTGCAGATGAGTTAAAAGTATTTCCACATCCAGCCATGCAATCAACTACCTGGCAACTATATTTCGGTAACATCCGTTTCAGTTTGTCTTTATCAAGAGATGCCTGGCGTGGTTTTTCCGGTGAGGGTGCTGCATTGGAATCATTGATTGAGGATGTACCTGATAACTGGATTGATGCCCTTGATAAATACAGCTATGCAAACCAGGTTTTTAACCCGGCCATGCTTGCAGTAAATGAAGGGCTTGATTTACAAATGCTGGATAATATTACAGGCCGTTTATCTGCCATGGGCCTTTTAGGGTTTGATCTGGATGAAAACAATTTCTTTTACAGGCGGCTGCCTTTTAAACTCAGCAGAATATTAAGTTTAAACCCCAGAATGAAAGATGCAGAAAAACTGCTGGAAGAAAATAAAGTTGAAATTATTTCAAAAACAGATAACAGGGCAGAGGCACGAGTTGCCGGAAGCGGTGTAAGCCATTCGGTAATATTGGAAAACGAAAGAGAACGATGTACCTGTACCTGGTTTAGCCGCCACCAGGGCGAACGGGGGCCATGCAAACATATACTTGCTGTAAAGAAAAAATTAATCAACTAAATAAAAAACGGTGCTGCATCAATTCATATCTATTCTTGAAAAATCAAAAGAGGGTGATTTAGTTACTTTTTTAAAATCTTTAACTGATGAGCAAAAGAAAAAGCTGGTTCCGGATATAAAAAGGCTGTATAAAGAATATACTGATTATAAAGAGGTTTCAACTGTTTTAGGAAAAACTACCTGGGCAGCAAAAGGAACTGAAAAGCAAAAAAATATACTTCTCATATCTTCTTTTGTTTGTTTTAACCGCCAGGATTATGAAAGAACCTCTTTTCCCGGATGGATACTGGATGAAACAAATTTTCGGAAAATAATGGATTGGTATATTCCATCTTGGTTTAATGATTTTGTAAATAAGCTGGCTCAACAGGATGTTTTACCTTACACTGTAAATTATAAATGGGCGCTTGAATTGGCTAACAAAGGTTTTCTTACCCTTAGCAAAGAAATAGTTGTAAAACTTTTACCACAAATAATATTTGAGAACGAGAGAGGTACCCATTTTTATAAACCAGAAAAGGCACTTGAGTATCCGATCACTTTACAGGAACATATCTGGCACCTTTTTGAACTGGAATCTGATATTCATTACTGTAACCGCTGGTTAAATTTTGGTAATGCCGATTTAAAAAAAGTAAAAGGATGGATCGAACTTTTTAAACAATACTCCGCCGAAGGCCGCATTGAAAGAATCAGGCTGTTGCAACAGGCTTTGCTGGCAAGCAATAAAAATTTCAACAACCAGCTTTCGGGTTGGTTTAGCGAATTGTTTATTGATCTTGAACCAACCGCAGAGGAACTGCTGAACTTACAGAAAGAAATGTTCAGCGTATTAAGTTCGCCACAAAGCAAGCCGGTAAATACGGTTTTACAACATTTAAAAAAAATAGTACCCGAAAAAAATTTTGATGGCGTTTCGTTTTTAAACAGTGCCCCTGTCTTGTTTTCATCCGATAAAAAAAACACCCTTGTTTCCACCATCAGTATTTTAGAAAAACTTGCAAAAAAAAACAAGGCATTACAATTGCCGGCTTGCAAAGCACTGCTGCCCGTTTTTATTCATGCAAATGACGAGGTGCAACAAAAGGCTGCAAAAATAATTTCGGCTTATCAAAGTATTTGCGATGAAGAATTTACAGAATCCCTTCAGCCTTACCAGGCATCGTTAATGATGTCGGCAAGAAATTTATTAGCTGATTTTTTTACAGCAGATTTGCAGCCCGATGCAGAGCAGGCTGCTGTTGATACCACTGGCGATGCTATGGCGCAAAAAGAAATTTTACAGGAAATACCGGTGCCGCAAAGCATGGATGATCTTATCTTTTTAGCCAGCCAGGCTTTTGATAATAACCAGGCCTGGCATATTGATATATTACCCAATGCAATTTTAACCTGGCAACATGAGTTACGGGGCCAAAATATTGCCCGGCTAGAACCCGCATTGCAACGGGCTCTGCAAATGACAAAAAGTGAATTTAGAACCGGCCAGGGCTCACTCGATCATATGCTGGCCATATTTTTTATTGATGTGTGTGTTATGCTGGCCCGTAAATTTTCTGCCGAAGCCGAAGCTATTTTAGTATTGTTTACAAAGTTTGATCAAAATGATGGAATACCGGGAAAACAGTGGATGGCAATCAGCAATGGCAATTACTATTTAACAGGCTGGGATAATCATGCGCATGATCCT
The DNA here is from genome assembly GCA_043756605.1 of Chitinophagaceae bacterium. Classification (GTDB taxonomy): domain Bacteria; phylum Bacteroidota; class Bacteroidia; order Chitinophagales; family Chitinophagaceae; genus Ferruginibacter. The sequence continues at coordinate 23,898 of JAYURR010000156.1, read as the reverse complement.
TTTTATCTGATTCACAAAAATTTATTGCTGGCAGTATTACAAAAAATAACAGCCGGAGATTATTTGCCATTACTATCTGTACCAACGCACGAGCCTGGATATATTTTACCCGAAACCCTGGTGCATCGGATATTACTTTATCAGCAAAAAAACAAAGTTCCATTTAATATTGATGCTCAGGTTGCAGTTTCAAGATGCCTGTTAATGGACAAAGGCAGTGCCGTTAAAATGGCAGAGGAGCAATTGCAGGGAGAATATAAAAACCTGCTGTTATTTTTATTTGATAAACAACAGGCACCTCAAGGCCCATTTATAAACCAGGCAGTTTGGATGTGTGCCTCTGTAGCCAAAAAAGAAAAGAAAATACACAAGGAATTTGCAGCCTTTTCTTATTATAAAAAACCTTTTGCCAGTTATACCGGTTTATTTTCGTGGAAAACCATTGAGGAAGAATATGATCAACAGGAATATTCTTTTACAGAGAAAAAAACAATTACAAAAAAGGCGAAAAGAAAATTGCTGAGGGTAAATATTAACAGGGAGCCACTGCCAGAAAAAGCCAATCTAAAAAAGATACTGTCGAATATTTTACACAAGCAGCCCCAGGATGCGGCCTGCCTGTATGATTATTTATCAATAAAAAGCCAGTGGCCTGAATTTGAAAATGATGTTCGCCGTATCATACTGTTAACCCCCAATAATCCCGAACCTTTTTTAGCAGAAGTAACAAAGCATTGTTTTACGCATCCAACATTTTTGAGCGAAGCTGATAAAAGAACAGTTATTGCCAGTTTGCAGCTTCTTCATGAAATATGGGATGACTTTGGTGAAATGGCATATCTTTTTTTAGCTTGCTCTGTCATTTCTTCAGATAAAACAGTTAAAAATATTGCTGCTGAAATATGGCTTAAAGCTGTAAGTGCCGGCAAAATGAATAATGAGCTGTTAGGCAACATTATCGGGCAGTTGGAAAGTAATGAGTTTGCGCCAATAAAACGCCTTACCGATCTGGCTAACCAAAGCCTCTTCAGAGTATCGGCCCTGCATAATAAAAATTTAATTACACTGATTGAAAATATTTTGACGAAATTACCCGATACCCCCATAATGAATTTAAAAAAATTACTGGAACTCTACCTGGAGCTGCTTGCTATAAATAATATTGGGATAATCAATCAAAAACTGCATCAAAAGTTAAACACCTGGGCTGCAAACAGCGGACTTCAGAAAATAATAAAATCTATAATTGATAAAAGACGGGTTGCTTAGATAGAGTTATAATTCAAAAGGCAAAGTCTTTGATAAACTCTGCTTATATTTAAAAAACATTCTTGTTTTTTAAATACTCCTCATGTATAAAAAATTATTTCTTTGCCAATTGCTTATTGCCAATTGCTTATTTGCATCAGCGCAGTCATATAAAAAACTCCACTTTAATGCCATTGTTGTAGATACACACAACGATCTGCTAAGCACAGCTATTGAAAAAAATTATATCATTGATACAGACCTGAGCGGCAAAACACATTCTGATCTTGATCGTTTTAAAAAAGGTGGTGTAGATGTACAATTGTTTTCTATCTGGTGCGATGGATTACAAGCAAAACCTTACGCCTGGGCCAGCAGAGAAATGGATACACTTGATGCAGTTGCAAAAAGAAATCCGCGTAAAATAAAAATAGTACACAATACTGCCGAACTTTTACAAGCCGTTAAAGAAAAAAAATTAGCCGCCATGTTTGGGGTTGAAGGCGGACACATGATTGAAAATAATTTAGATAACCTGGATAGATTTTATAACCGTGGTGTAAGATACATGACGCTTACCTGGAACAATTCAACCGACTGGGCAACATCTGCGCTTGACGAAACCACCAAAGCAGATTCTTTAAAACACAAAGGACTTACAGATTTTGGAAAGCAGGTTGTAAAACGAATGAATGAATTAGGCATGCTGGTAGATTTAAGCCATGTTGGCGAAGCTACTTTTTGGGATGCAATAAAAACTACCACAAAGCCGGTGATTGTTTCACATAGTTGTGTGTACAGTATTTGTCCGAACCGGCGCAATTTAAAAGACGATCAGATGCTTGCTGTTGGTAAAAACGGCGGCGTAATTCATCTTAATTTTTATTCGGGTTTTTTAGATAGCAGTTTTGAGCGCCGCACCAATCTTTTTAATATGCGTCATCAATACGAACGAGATTCTTTACTAAAGCAAAACCCCGAACCGTATTTTGCTGATATGTTTTTGTTTACAAAATATCCTGAAGAAGTAAAAGAGTTGAGGCCGCCGCTTTCTTTGTTGATAGATCACTTAGACTATATTGTAAAACTCATCGGTGTAAATCATGTTGGCATTGGCAGCGATTATGATGGCGTAAATTCTTTACCACAACAATTAGATGATATTACCGCCATGCCGCTAATTACCAAAGAGCTGATGGCAAGAGGTTACAGCAAAAGCGACATCCGTAAAATACTGGGTGAAAATTTTTTGAGAGTATTTAAAGCCAATGAACCAGACAAAAAATAACACATGAAACAGCTTTTTCTTATTCTTGTATTTCCGCTGCAATTAACTGCCCAGAGTTTTTTTTCAAAAGCAGAAATAACTGCCTGGAAAAAACAGGCTGCAGATATTACCATCATCCGCGATAATTATGGCATACCGCATGTGTATGGCAAAACAGATGCCGATGCGGTGTTTGGTTTATTATACGCACAATGCGAAGATGATTTTAGAAGAGTAGAGATGAATTATATTGAAAAACTGGGCCGCCTGGCCGAAGTAAATGGAGAGAAAGATTTGTACAACGATTTACTGATAAGACTGGTGATTGATTCGGCTGATGCGATTAAGGATTTTGCCAATGCCCCTGATTGGTTAAAGAAAATACTGAATGGCTATGCAGATGGTATCAATTATTTTTTGTACAAAAACCCACAAGTAAAACCTGCATTGCTCACCCGTTTTCAACCCTGGTATGCGTTGCTGTGGACTGATGGAAGTATTGGTGCCATCAGTACCGGTGGTATAACTATTGAAGAATTAAAAAATTTCTACTCTGGCAGTAATGAAGCTTTAGCTATAAAAGAATTTAAGGAAGAAGACCCAACGGGCTCCAATGGATTTGCTTTTGCGCCAAAGATCACCGAAAGCGGAAGTGCCATTTTATACATCAACCCGCATGTAACATTTTATTTCAGGCCCGAGGTACATATGGTAAGCGATGAAGGGTTGAATGCCTATGGTGCTGTTACCTGGGGACAGCCATTTATTTACCAGGGTTTTAATGAGCATGGCGGCTGGATGCACACATCGAGCCAGGCCGATATTTCGGATGCCTACATTGAAAAACTTACAAAAAAAGATGGCAGTTTGTTTTATGAATATGATGTTGAACAGAAACCGGTTATCAAAAAAATCATCCCCATAAAATATAAAACAGCCACCGGCATTGAAACAAAAAATTTCAATACCCTCTTTACACATCATGGCCCCATAATGGCAAAGCGTGATGGTCAGTATTTAAGTGTGCGCCACAACAACCGCGATACAAAAGGCTTTATGCAAAGCTGGTTACGCACCAAAACAAAAAGCTTTGCTGATTTTAAAAAAACGATGGATATGGGCGCCAACCCCAGCAACAATACGGTGTATGCCGATGCAGAAGGAAACATTGCTTACTGGCACGGAAACTTTTTGCCAAAGCGTGATGCAAAATACGACTGGAGCAAACCCGTTGATGGAACTACATCTGCCACGGAATGGACAGGCTACCATTCCGTTGATGAAAGTGTACATATTTACAACCCACAAAATGGCTGGTTGCAAAATTGTAACTCCACGCCATTTACTGCTGCCGGAAAATTCAGTCCAAACAAAAATGATTATGCAGCTTACCTGGCGCCCGATGGAGAAAATTTTAGGGGTATTAATGCGGTGAGGGTGTTGGATGAAGAAAAAAAATACAATCTTGATAAAGTAATTGCAGCCGGTTACGATACTTACCTGGCTGCTTTTGAAAAACTGATCCCTGCCTTAGTGAATGCCTATGAAAAAAATGCTTTCCCTGATAATCCAACATACAATCAGATAAAAGATGCAGTCAGCATTTTAAAAAACTGGGACCTGCATTGTGGTGAAAATTCTGTTGCCACCACCCTGGCTGTACTGTGGGGAGAAAAATTATTACCTGCCGTCAACCAGGTTAAATCAGCAGGTGTAAATGATGATATCGTTAATAAAACAAAGCAGTTTGCAGCAACTGCAAGTACCAATGAATTATTACAACCCTTGCTTGAAGTTATCAATAAGCTGCAAAACGATTTTGGTAAATGGCAAATTTCCTGGGGAGAGATAAACCGCTTTCAGCGCATCTCCAATGAGATTGAATATAAGTTTGATGACAGCAAGCCAAGCTTGCCGGTTGGGTTTGCATCTGCAACCTGGGGTATGTTACCATCCTACAGCAGTCGTACATATCCCGGTACTAAAAAAAGATATGGCTATCATGGCAACAGTTTTATTTGTGCTGTTGAGTTTGGCAAAAGAATAAAAGCAAAATCTTTATTGGCCGGTGGCGAAAGCGGTAATACAAATTCAAAACATTTTTTTGATCAAGGGTTGATGTACAGCAAAGGGCAGTTTAAAGATGTGTTGTTTTATAAGGAAGATGTGTTGAAGCATGTGGAACGGAAATATCATCCGGGGGGATAATGTCTTGCTGCGCCGCTGGTCGGAGACCAAGCGGCGGCGGCTCACGAGGATATCTGTTAGCTTACGAACGAGTTGAGAACACGTACATGGGCGAAAGTGTTCTTCTGATGAAAGTCCACTACGTCTCTTATGAAGAAAGTGCACAGCTAGTTTATTTATGTTTAAATTCTTTATAGGCTTCTTTTATTTTTAATTTTATATCCTCACTTATTTCAAGGGTTCCTAACATTTTCTTTTGCTCATTGTAAAGATTGATTAACGATTTTTTTTCTTCTTCGTGAGACTGCCAATAATTTGGTTCATTATTAATTTTAACTAAAGAACAAAATAAGTCGCCCTCGTAATACTCGGTTTCAATGAACAGGTTTTTTTGAAGCTCTTTTATTGCTTTTGGTACTAAATATTCTAATGCTGAATTTTGCCCTATTAAAAATCTAATATCATCTATTCCAAGTTTTGAAATAGGAATATTATGTAATTCATAATATCTACTCTCAATACCTCCGTGTGTTTCTCTTTTTGGAATTTCACTTTTCCATTTCCAGCCTTCTAATTCTCTTATACTCTTATTGTCAATATTTTCCATTCCTTTAATTAAAATTCTTTTGCCTCTTTTGGGGCACTATTAAAAGTATTGTTTAGATAGATCGTTCAAAATTCTTTTTCTCCGCCGTGGATATTCACCAACCCATGAGCCGTCGCGGCTCACGAGTGTATGTGTTGGCTAAGTACGAGTTTAGAACACCTAAATGATCGATAATCCATGAATAACTTTGGCAAAGTTGTAAGCTAATCAATATTTTTTTTTTTTCGCCACTTCCTTTATATGATACTCCTGTATCAACGCAGGGTTCTCCGGCGACAACGTAAAATACACTTCCATATTTATTTTTTCGCCTTCAATAATAAAACTGCCACGTAATTGGTTTTCTGGTATCATTTGTTTGACAGAAATTATTTTTCCGGCTTTGCCATATAAATCTTTTGCCTCTTTCTTTAAACTATCAATGGGGTAATCAGGAAAAAAGTTCTCAGCAAAAATGCCGCTTTGCTCAGCATTGTTCCAATCGGGTAAAATTTTAAGTAATTCATTTTTGCGTTGTTCCAGAATTTTTGAAGCTATAATTTGCCTGGGTTGCAAACCGGCTATTTTAATTAAGGTATCCAGCACACGCAGGTTGATTGCTCCCATGGGTGCGTAAGTTCGGTTGGCAAAAGCCATTACGCCAATGCCATAATCGGGCATCATGCGCCACTGGCTACCAAAGCCGGGCAGGCCGCCACTGTGAGCAATATAGGTTTTGCCGTTGCAATCTTTTACCCAGCCTAAGCCATAACAATAAGCCGCAGTTACTGCACAGGTCCTTCCGTCAGGAAATGTAAATGACGGATTAAACCCGTTCCAGCGCCAGGGATGATGCATTTCTCTAACCGAACTTCTTTTTATCGGTCCATCATCCTTTGCATTGCTGGGCGGCCATGCGCTCATGTGAAAAGCCATGTAGCCTGCAAACTCATCAATGCTACTGATCATGGCACCCATGGCTCCCCAGCTTCCGTCTTTGGTATCGTGCAATAATGTTTCTTCATTCCATTGATTATTAAGCCAACGGTAACCATGCGCCAGTTTATCTGCAGCAACATCCTTGTATTCATAAGTTGTATTCATCATACCCAATGGCTCCAGAATATTTTTTTTGATATAATCCTGGTAGCGCATGCCCGAAACTTTGCTGATAATTTTTCCCTGCAAGGCGAACCCAAGATTGCTGTATTCATAAGCAATACCCGGCGGGTTGGAGAATGAAATCTGCTTACCAATAAATTCCATCAGGTCTTTATCGGTATCGGCAAGCTGCCTGTCGCCCCAGGGATTATCTTCTGGAAAACCGGCACCATGCGTCATCAAATGCCGGATGGTAATTACAGGCGCATCGGCAGTTGGGTATTTTAAATTTTTCAATTCAGGAATATACAAATAAGCCGGATCATCTAAATTCAGTTTTCCCTCATCACGCAGTTTTAAAATAGCCATGCAGGTAAAACTTTTACTCATAGATGCAATGCGAAACAGGGAAGCTGATGTTGCCGGAATTTTCTTTTCAACATCGGTATAACCATAACTGTTTTTATACAGCAATTGCCCATCTACAACAATGCCAAATGATATGGCAGGGAAATGATTATCGGTTGCATGTTTTTTATACAAACTATCTATTACTGCAAAAGCCGCTTTAATTTTTTCTACCCGGTGGCCATCGGCAAAAACTGCCGGCACATAAGCAGAGTCGTACAAAACATTTGATGCACCTGATTTATCTGATGATTGTTTGCAGGAAATCGAAACGGTAATAACTGCAATGAATAAAAAATATTTTTTCATCTGGCGTTAATTTTAGTTTGCAAAACAGTAATACTGAAATTACTGAAATAAAAATGAACCTGATCTGCCCAACCGCCGTCAGCGTTTAAAACGGCTGACGGGGTTTTAATAACCCTGTCGGCGGTTGCAAACCCCGACAGCGGTTAGATAAGAATTAAAGATTTAATTATTGCTCTGCATCAAATTGTAATTTTTGTTCCTTAGGTTCTTTCTTAGTTTTTCCAAAACGATAGCTTGCGCCAATATAAAATATCTGCACATCCCTTTTACCGGTGGAAGATTGATTTAAATAGATGGTATTAAAATCTCTTTTATCTCTTGCTGTGGCAAAAATATCTGACGCGGTGAGCGTTAAAGCCATTTTCTTTTTCAGCATATCCTGCCGCAAACCAATGTTTGCCACAAACCTTGGATACGATTTACCCTGCGGGGTTAACCTTGCCGAACGGTAGTTGGCACTCAACTGAATCATACTGGTTTTAGTTACCGTAAAAGTTGTATTCATATTTGCGCTGAAAGACACAATTGATTTGTTTTGTGCATAGCCAAGATTGGATGCATCTATCTGGTTGTAAAAAATATTGCCACTCAAATTGCCGCTAAAAAATTTTCCTGCTTTGGAACTAAAAATTAATTCTAATCCTGCAGCGTTATCATTTGCCAGGTTTTCGCTGGTGGTTAATAAAGTAGAATCGTTGATGGGTTTTATCACTTCGGTAAAACCGTTTGTACGGTACCTGTAATAAACACTGGGCACAAAAGAATAGTTTTTGTTTTTCCACTTATATCCAAACTCAACCGAGTTAATAATTTCGGGTAATAGTTTTGGGTTGCCGGCGTATAAGTTTCGGGGATCACGATACTCAGGAAAAGGATTTAATTCATCGGGATCGGGCCTGTTAATGCGCCGGCTGTAATTTAACTGCAGTTCATTGTCATCATCAATTTCGTAGCTCAGGTGCAGGGTTGGGTAAAGCTTAAAATAATTATTTTGTATCAGCGAATCTATTGTTACCAGGTTGCCTTTCAGGTTAACCTGCTCGGCCCGTACCCCTGCTTCAAAACCAAATGCTTCAAAACTTTTTTGGTAGGTTACATATATCGCCTGTATACTTTCTTTGTATAAAAACAGGTTTGTTTTTATTACATCTTTAATAAACTTTTGAAGAGCGGTATCATAATATTCGCCATAAAAATCAAGGTCTTTTTTATTGATGGAACCATCGTAACCCAGTTCCATACTGCTGCTTTTATTAATAGGTAACGTATAATCAATGGTTAACTGGTTTTCATTATCTTTTTGTTTTATCAGGGTGTTATCCAGTTCTGTAGGCCTTTGGGGCAAATAATACATATTCCAATAGCGGTTGTTCTCCACTTCGTTTGATATGGAATTGTTAAACTCAATCCTCAGCTCATGATCTGCTTTTTTAAACTTATGTTCAAAAAAAGCGGCAATACCTGTTTGCTTTTCAAATTCAGGATCGTACCTGAACCGGTCGTAGTTATCAATTAAAATATTTTTATCATCGTAGGTAAATTTATTTATTACATCATGCTTTGTAAGCTTTCTGCAGTAGTAGCTGCCGTTTATGCCAAAACTGTTGCGTTCATTAAAATTATAATCGGCGCCAAAATTTACAACATGGGTTAGCGGTCTTAGCCGGGAAATATTATACTCATTATAGTAACTGTTTATTTTGCCAACAGAATCAAAATAGATGCGGTCAATTTTATTGGTGCGTTTTCTACTGTCTTGCCGCAAACCATAGCTGGCAAACAAATTTATTTTTCCGGAATTATAGCTTAAGTAAATATTTCCGTTGTACCTGTCTTTATTACCGGCATTGACTGTAAGGGTTCCGTTCCAGCCCAATTTTATATTTTTTTTGAGTACGATATTAATGATGCCAGAAGTGCCGTTGGGCCTGAAACGGGCCGATGGGTTGGTGATTACTTCAATGCGTTCGATAGAATTGGCGGGTAAAGATTGCAATACTTCGGCACTTGATTTACCCATTAACGGCGAAACCTTTCCATTGATCAGTATCATTACATTAGCCGAACCTCGCAGGCTAACCTGTCCGTCAATATCAACTTCTACCGAAGGAATATTTTTTAAAATATCGCTGGCTGCGCCAGATTTGCTCATTATGTCCTGATCAACATTATAAACTTTTCTGTTAATAGAAGTATTGAATGTTGTTTGTGTTGATGAAACTGTTACCTCGTTTAATTTTTTTGCATCGTGGCTCAGTTCAACAATACCAAGGTTTATATTTTTTTGGGCTGCTGTAATTCTTAACTCCGGGGCAATAAAATCATCGTAGCCAATAAAGCTGTAGCGTATTAAATAATCTCCAGGTATAATTTCTTCAATACTGAATTTGCCTTTTTTATCGGTGATGGTTGTTTTAATAGTTGCACTGTCTTTTTTGTTTAGTAAAATCACCGTTACAAATTCAACAGGCTGTTGAGAGGCTTTATCAACCACAGTACCAATAAGTGTTGATTTTACTTGCTGAGCATACAAGCTGTTAATGGTGAATGAGAAAATAAAAATAAAATAGTACTTCATTGCAGTTGCATAACATACATCTAATAATTCATCAGTTTTTCTACATATTGATCCAGTCTTGAATACGCCATAAAATTTTTCTCCAGCTCCAAATTAAAAGGAATGGGTGTATCCAGCGATGCACAACGCATTACCGGTGCATCTAAATGATCAAAATAATTTTCTGCAATCCAGGCTGCAATTTCGCCGCCAATGCCACCGAGCAAACTGTCTTCGTGTAATAGTAAAACTTTACCGGTAGCTGCAACGGCTTCTTTTATTGCATCATAATCCAGCGGCAGCAATGTTCTTAAATCTAAAATATGTATAGAGATATCTGTATGGTTTTTTGCATAGTCCATCGCCCAATGCACACCGGCACCGTAAGTTATGATGCTAATATCATCGCCACTGGTTACCAATCTTGCTTTGCCAATTTCTACTTCGTAATATTCGGCAGGCACCGGTCCGCTCACACTACGATACAATGCCTTATGCTCAAAATATAAAACAGGATTGGGATCATTAATAGCAGCTATCAATAAACCTTTTGCATCGGCAGGCGTACTTGGGTAAACCACTTTTAAGCCCGGTGTGTGTACAAACCAGGCTTCGTTACTCTGACTGTGAAAAGGCCCTGCGCCAACGCCGCCGCCGGTTGGCATACGAATAACCACATCGGCATTTTGGCCCCAGCGGTAATAAATTTTTGCAAGGTTATTTATTATCTGATTAAAACCAACAGTTGCAAAATCGGCAAACTGCATTTCCATTATTGATTTGTATCCTTCTAAACTTAAACCCAATGCGGCACCCACAACAGCACTTTCGCAAATGGGTGTATTGCGTATTCTGGCTTTGCCAAATTCTTCTACAAAACCTTCGGTAATTTTAAATGCGCCACCGTATTCTGCAATATCCTGCCCCATGATGATGAGGTTGGGATGCTTGAGCATGCTTTGATGAAGGGCTTCTTTAATACCATCGATAAACCTTAAATCGTTTCTTGTTTCTTGTTGTTCGTTTCTTGTTTCTCGTTGAGCCTCCAAATCTGTACGTTCTTCCACTAACGAGAAACCAGAAAAGACTGCCTTATACACATCCTTCACTTCTTCATTTGTATCCACTTGCATCGGTTTTGCCTGAGATCCTATTTTTAATTCAGTTTCAATATGCGCTTTTGTTTCGGCTTTAATATTTTCAATCTGCGTAGCAGTTAAAACATTTTCTGTTAAAAGAAATTGCTCATAGTTATTTACTGGGTCTTTTGTTGCCCATTGCTCAAACATTTCGGGTGGTACATATTTTACGCCGCTGGCTTCTTCGTGGCCACGCATACGAAAAGTCATGCATTCTATTAAATAAGGTTTTTGATTTTTGATGCAGTAATCCCGAACACCTTTAATGGTATCGTACACCGATAAAATATTATTGCCGTCAATCTGTATTCCTTCAATACCATAACCAATGGCTTTATCAACTAAATTTTTGCAACGGTACTGTTCGCTCGTTGGTGTGCTTAAACCATAGCCGTTATTTTCTATAATAAAAATTACGGGCAAATCCCACACGGCTGCAATATTTAATGCTTCATGAAAATCGCCTTCGCTGGTACCGCCATCGCCGGTAAATGCGATTGACGCTTTTTGATCATCACGCAATTTGTAAGCCAGCGCCACACCATCAGCAATGGCCATTTGCGGGCCCAGATGCGATATCATACCACAGATATGATGCTCTTTTGAACCAAAGTGAAAACTTCTTTCACGCCCTTTGCTGTAACCTTCTTTATTACCCTGCCATTGCATAAATAATTTACTCAATGGCATTTTACGTGCAGTGAAAACGCCGAGGTTCCGGTGCAGCGGCATAATCCATTCATCTTGCTGCATGGCCATGGTAGCGCCAACTGCAATAGCCTCTTGCCCAATGCCACTGAACCATTTGCTTATTTTGCCCTGGCGCAGCAACACCAGCATTTTTTCCTCAATCATGCGGGGCAATAAAATGCTTTTGTATAAAGAAACGAGTTCGTTATCGGTTATTTCTTTTCTGTAAAATTGCATACCTGTATTTTGGATTTACAAAAGTAACTGAATTTGCCACAGAGGCCCAGAAACACAGAAAAGAATAATTAATAAAATATTTCTGTTATGAAAAAACAACTGTGTGAAAATGGCTTTTGACTTGGTGAGGTTTTTCTTTGATTTTTCTTTAACAGTTAATGTTTGTGTATTGCGGCACAAGTTTGCATCTTAGCTGTACAATACGCCACAACCAAATCACTAAAACTAAACATCATGAAACTAAAAACTATTTTACCCATAACAATACTGGTGTTTTTTGCCAGTTTTGTTTTCAGCTCATTTATTACTCCATCTTCTACCCAAAGCAAAAAAAGCCATGTTGCAAACCCCAAAATACAGGTTGCCATTTTATTAGATGTTAGCGGCAGTATGGATGGATTAATTGAGCAGGCCAAAGCACAATTATGGAACATGGTTAACACACTGGGCAAAGCAACCTGCGATGGAGCGGTTACCCCAAAAATTGAAATTGCATTGTATGAGTATGGCAGAACTAACAACGATGTTAAAGCCGGCTATGTAAAACAGATAAATAGTTTTATAAATGATATGGATTCGCTGTCGGAAAATTTATTTAGTTTAAGAACCAATGGCGGCGATGAGTTTTGCGGACAGGTTATTTACACATCGCTGCAGCAATTGCAATGGGATGCGGCGCCAGAAAATTATAAAGTGATTTTTATTGCGGGTAACGAAGATTTTTTACAAGGCAACCTGCATTATACAAAAGCCTGTACCGAGGCAAAAAGCAAAGGCGTTATTGTAAATACCATTTATTGCGGCGATAAAATGCAGGGCATACGAGAGCATTGGAATTTGGCAGGCGAGTGTGGCAACGGAAGTTTTACCAGCATTAATCAAAATGCAAAGCAGGAAGAAATACCAACACCTTACGATAGCTTATTGATTACCCTGAACGGAAATTTAAACAACACTTATGTTGCCTATGGATATGCAGGAGTAACTTATGCTGCAAAGCAAGCAACAATAGATACAAAAAATGCGCAGGCAAGCAAAAAGCAACAAATTGCCCGGATAAAAACCAAGGCAAATAATAAAGTGTATGATAATGCAGGATGGGATTTGATTGACGCCAATGCAAAAGGCAGGCTTGATGAAGCCATTGCAGACAAAAATAATTTGCCGGATAGTTTGAAAAACAAAACAAAAGAAGAAATAAAAATTATAGTTGAAGAGAAGGCCAGGCAACGCTCTGCTGTGAATGAAAAAATAAATGAGCTTACAGCAAAACGTGAACTATATATAATTGAAGAAAGAAAAAAACTTGCAACCAGCAAACAGGAGAATACTTTAGAAACTGAAGTTGAAAAAATTATTAAAGAACAGGCTAAGCGGTATAAGATGAAAATTGATTGAACAAAAAATTGCCCGGAAAACTAAAAAAGAAGAGTGCGAAAATAAACCGTACTCTTTTTTATTGCTCTTGATTTATATTTTTTTTCTCGTTGGGGAATGCCAGCTTGTGTACCATGGAATTAAAGAAAGAAAGCACTGCACCAAACAACAAAGCATGCCAAAAACTTTCTACCTCAAAGCCATGCACAAAATAATCATCCAGCAAAATAATGCCTGCATTAATTACAAACAGAAAAAGGCCGAGTGTTAAAATAGTTGCCGGCAATGTAAGTATAATGAGCAAGGGCTTTACAATAGCATCCAGCAATGATAAAACCACTGCTACCAGAATAGCAGTAAAAAAATCAACAATTTTAATGCCCGACAAAATATACGCCAGTATAAAAACATTTACCGAACATACGAGTACTTTAAAAAACCATTTTTGCATAACATCAAATTACAACTATTTCGTAAAAATCTTCCGGATTTAAATATTTTTTTGCCAGCTGCCGCAGTTCTTCTGCCGAAATTGTTTTTATGGTTTCTATTGATTTGTAGAAATAATCGCCTGTAAGTCCATTTAAAATAAGATTTTTCCAGCGACCCATAATCTGAAAGGGACCATCCATATCTCCCAGCAATGTACCTATCAGGTAATTACGCACCAGCATCAGTTCTTCTTCATCAACCAAATCATCACGCAGCAATTTCATTTCTTTATAAATTTCTTCAATGGTTGCTTCGCAAACATCTTTACCGGCTTCGGTACTTATCATCCACGCTGAGTTGTGAATATGGTTTTGCACATAACTATGTATGCCATAAGTATAACCCTTATCCTCACGTATATTGCTCATCAGTCTCGACCCAAAAAAACCACCGAACACCGTGTTCAGCACCGATACTTTCATAAAATCAGGATCGTGCCGGTTGGGGAACGGCCGTGCAATGCGGATGGCGCCCTGCACACCTTCTGCATCGTTTTGTATGCGGTACTTTTTTTCTGCTGCAGGCGATTGTGTAATTGGTGAAAGTTTATTGCCGAAAGGTTTTAAAGCCAGATCGCCAAAAGTGCTGTTTAACTGTGCTTCAATATTTGCCGGTAATTTACCGCTAACAAATATTGCACATTGCCCGTTTAAATAATACTGGTTAAAAAAATCTTTAAGCAGCTGGCTGTTTAATGCATCCAGATCTTCTGCGTTGGTATATTTTCCGTAAGGATGCTCTTCTCCAAAAACATACGCATCAATTAAACGGGTAGCCACAAAATCGCATTTTTGTAAGTTTACCTTAATGCGCTGTTTTGAATTTTGTTTATAAATATCCAGTTCTGCTTCACTAAAAGCAGCATCGGTTATCATCTCCCTTACAACAGGTAAAATGGCAGGCAATTGTTTACTTAAAGATGATAGGGAAACAACAGCAGTTTCGTTAAAGCAGGATCGGTTGCAGTAAGCACCGTAATATTCAAAAACTTCATTTATTTCGAAAGCCGATTTTTTTGAAGTGCCGTTCTTTAATAAATAGTTGGTGGCTGCGGCAACAGATTTTTGCTGCTCAAACCAGTTACCTGCATAAAACACCAGCTCTACCTGTATTACATCCTGTGCACCGGCATCAATACTATAAACAGGTACGCCGTTATCTAAAGTAAATTTTTGGTAAGGCTTAAGTTGCAGGTTAAATTCAACAGCATCTTTTATAATTGGGGCAATTTTTCTGTTCATTAAATATTAGTTGTTAGAATAGTAATACAGGGTATTACTGTTCTTCTCGTCAAAAATTATTTTGCTTTCGTTTTTTATTTCATCTGCAGTTACGGCACGGTACCTGTCTAGTTCCTTATTAATTAAATCTGCATCACCCAATAACTCATACATAGCTAAACTGGCTGCACGGTTGGTTATAGTCATGTCTTCAAAAGCCATCATGCTTTCGGTTTTGTTTATTACTTTTTCCAGTTCTCTTTGGCTTATGCCTTCATTTTGTAATTTTATCAACTCTTCATTTACAGCAGCTTCCGCATCTTCCATCTTCACCCCTTTAACCAGTTTACCTTCAATGGTTACCAGGCCTGCATCGGTGCTTCCTAAATGATAACATTCAATATTACTGAACAGTTGTTTTTCTTTTACCAATGCCTGAAACAAGCGTGATGAACCTCCACCGCTTAAAATTTCGGTTATAAGATCGGCGGTGTAATAACGCATATCTGTACGTGGGTAAATATGCCAGCATTTGTACAACGCATCTAAAGGCACGTTTGCTTTTACAGTGTTGTATCTGGCCGCTGTTTGCTTAGGCTCAACCGGCAAATTGCGTACATACTTTTCGCCTGCCAGGATAGGTGCAAACCATTTATCTGTAAGTCGTTTTACTTCTTCAACTGTAACATTGCCTGCCACTACTAAAATAGCATTGGATGGGTTGTAATGTTTGTTGAAAAAAGCTTTCACATCATCCAGTGTTGCGTTTTCAATATGGCTCAGCTCGGCACCAATCGTCATCCATTTATATGGATGAACGGTGTAGGTAAGCTCCCTCATCTTATGCCAAACATCGCCGTAAGGTTTGTTAATATAATGTTCTTTAAACTCTTCGCAAACAACTTTACGCTGTACTTCCAGGCTTTTTTTGCTAAAGGCAAGCGATAACATACGGTCGCTTTCCAGCCAAAAAGCAGTTTCCAGATTTTCTGCAGGTAACTGGCAATAATAATTGGTAAGGTCGTTGGTGGTAAAGGCATTGTTATCGCCACCGGCCAGTTGTAACGGCTCGTCATACACTGGTATATTAACGCTACCGCCAAACATCAGGTGCTCAAATAAATGCGCAAAGCCGGTTTTAGCGGGGTCTTCGTCTCTTGCACCCACATCGTATATCACATTTACTACGGCCATGGGTGTGCTTATATCCTGATGAACCAAAACTTTTAAGCCGTTGGCTATTTCAAATTTTTCAAACTGAATCATGTGCAAATGTACGGAGGAGATTAAAACCGGCAGTAAGTTTAACGGATGCTTATTGTATTAATTGCCAGTTCTTTTAAAATTGTACCACGTCTTATTAAAACACTCACCGTTTCGTAAGGTTTTTGTAAAATAGCTTTATATACCTGCATGTTAAGCGTAAAGTTTTTATTTACTGCCAGTATTTCATCGCCCACTTTAAAATGCGCTTTATCTGCCGGCGAGCCTGCAATTACATCTTCAACCATTATTTTACCCTCAACCAAATATATACCCAGGCCTGTATATGCATAATCAAAATCTTCGTTAAAATGGCTGTTTGGTTGTAAATGAATTTCGCGGTTTGGGTAGTTAATTACCATATTGAACCTGCGCAGCAGATCGTTACCTAAAAGCCCGCCGGTAAAGGGATACGAGGTTACATTGTGATCATCCTTATACAAATAAGTGGGTACAGATCTGAATTTATAGGGGCCAATTTTTAATTCTTTAATAAGTGTAAGCCGCATCTGCAGTTTGCCACCCATGCCTTCGGCTTGTGTAACCACCGGCTTTCTTCTGCTTAATAAAATACTACTGTCTTTTACAAATTTTTCGCTCAGCAGCAGGCACAGGCCTGCGCCGGTATCAAAGTAAAAATTAAATCCCATCCTGCGCCTGTCTTTAATATCCAGCCATTGTATGGGTAAATTGGTAAATGCCGGATGCAAAACAGTTCCGGTTTTGGGATAATCCAAACGTCCGGGGCTGTACACTTCAATTAGGCTGCTATCGAAATTAATTTTTACAATGTAGCGGCTAAAAAAACTATACCCGATTATACCATCCACTTTTTCGCCATAAACACTTGTGAGTACCTCGTAGTTATTTACGTGAAAATTTAGATGATCAATTTTAAGTCCGGGTAGGTTGAGGGTTTGATCAAACGCAAATGCAACTTTGCGTACCCCGCCGATACCGGTTATGGTGGTATCGCTTGGCTTTGTAGCAATATTAAATTCGGCACAGGTTGATGAATCAAGTGAAATGCCACCACTACCGCTATCTAAAATAAAATTTAAAGTATCTTTTATATTGCCAAACTGCCCCTGCAGCACCATTACCCCGCCGCTGAATTGCTTAAAATGAAAACTGGTAATAAATTTTGCCTCTTTTTGGGGTAAAATTTCCTGGGCATGCAGATTTAAAAGGATGAATAAGGATAATATAGCGCAATAAATTTTTCTCATGCAATCTTCATTCGAATTTACAACCTATTGGATGTATTTTTGTTGTTTATTACACAAAAGGAAGAAGTATGGAATTAAATGACCTGTATCAAAAAGCACTCAGATTTGAATTTTTATCTGTAGAAGAAGGCATTTTTCTTTCTGAAAACGCTGCTTTAACCGAATTGATGTTTGTAGCAGATGAGCTAAGAAAAAAGCAGGTGCCGCATGGTAAAGTTACCTGGCAGATAGACCGGAATGTAAACACCACCAATGTATGTATAGCCAATTGTAAATTTTGTAATTTTTACCGCATACCCGGCCATGCCGAAGCATATATTACCGATATTGAAACTTACAAAACAAAGATTGAAGAAACCATAAAGTTTGGTGGCGATCAACTGTTGCTGCAGGGTGGCCATCACCCCGAACTTGGTTTGAGTTTTTATGTAAATCTTTTTAAAGAACTAAAAAGCCTTTACCCAAATATTAAACTGCACACCCTTGGCCCGCCCGAAGTTGCACACATTACCAAGTTAGAAAAAAGTACACACCGTGAAGTGTTGACGGCATTAAAAGATGCAGGCATGGATAGCCTGCCCGGTGCCGGAGCCGAAATTTTAACCGACCGTGTAAGGCGCTTAATAAGTAAAGGAAAATGTGGTGCACAAGAGTGGCTTGATATTATGCATGAGGCACATAAATTAAACATAACCACATCTGCCACCATGATGTTTGGCCATGTTGAAACCCTGCAGGAACGTTTTGAACATTTGGTAAAAATAAGAGAAGTGCAAAGCCGCAAACCTGCCGGTGCTAAGGGCTTTCTGGCATTCATTCCCTGGACGTTTCAGGATGTGGATACACTGCTGGCAAAAATACGTGGCGTACATAATTTAACCACAGCCGAAGAATACATACGCATGATTGCCATGAGCAGAATTATGTTGCCAAATGTTTTAAACATACAGGCAAGCTGGTTAACCGTGGGTAAACAGGTGGCACAAATTTGTTTAAATGCCGGTGCAAATGATTTTGGCAGCATTATGATTGAAGAAAATGTAGTGAGCGCTGCAGGTGCACCGCATCGGTTTACCAGCACAACTATACAAGCCGCAATTAAAGAAGCCGGCTTTGAACCACAATTAAGAAACCAGCAATACGAGTGGCGTGATATACCAGAAAGTATTGTAGAGCAGGTTGTAAATTATTAAGAGCCCCCTAACCCCCCGAAGGGGGAACTGAACTCACATGACAACAGACAACAAACAAAAATTATTACACCGTTTTAGAATGGTTGGTATTGCAGAAGGTATTTCGTTTTTAGTTTTATTACTGATAGCCATGCCGCTTAAATATTTTTTTAATTTTCCGGAAGCCGTAAAAGTTATGGGCTGGGTACATGGTGGGCTGTTTGTTGCATTTGTTTATTTTGCTTTTGAAGTGATGGTATCTTTGAAAAAGAATTTTTTATGGCTGATAAAAGCCTTTGCTGCCGCATTTATCCCTTTGGGCACATTTATTTTTGACAGGCAGTTAAAAAAAGATGCCGCTCTGCTGGCTTCCTCTTAATCTCTTTGCTGCACATCTGTTTTATTTTTACTTTATGATTTAATTAATAAGTTGAATAAGACGGCTGATTTATTTTAAATTTGATTAGATTTATTATCAAACTTTAAAATAATGATTAAACAGTTTTGCTTAAAGAGAATTATTTTATCAGGTTTTATTTTTTTAAGTTTTATTCCACACACGTTAAAAGCGCAGGATAAAGCGGCTGTTTTGCACCAGCTTAATTCGCTTTTGATAAACACGGTAATGGTTGATTTTTTTACGCCACCTGTTGCTAGCCGCATTTACGCTTATCCAAATATTGCATTTTACGAGTGTATCCGGCACGATGATCCATTATTGCCATCAATAACAAATAAATTAAAAGTGCCGGTTAAATTACCAGCATCGCCTGCTGGCAAAACAGATAATTTTATTGCCGCCTGCATTTCATTTTCGTATGTGGCACAAAAACTGGTAGGCTCCGAGTATAAAATAGAAGACTGGCGCAAAGCATTTACAGAT
This sequence comes from Chitinophagaceae bacterium, assembly GCA_043756605.1. Classification (GTDB taxonomy): domain Bacteria; phylum Bacteroidota; class Bacteroidia; order Chitinophagales; family Chitinophagaceae; genus Ferruginibacter. The sequence goes on along the minus strand of JAYURR010000156.1, from coordinate 4,533 downwards.
TCTATTTTAAAAAACAGCGATAGTGTTATTATAAAAAACTCAATCCAGTATGGCCGCCGTGTAGCGGATAGTATTTTAGCCTGGGTGATGAAAGATAATTACAACCAATCCCGGGGCATGGCACGTTTTTCAATATCGGGTAAAATGGGTACCTGGCAACCAACACCTGCCGATTATGCCCAGGCCATTGAACCTCATTGGCTCCGCATCAGGCCCTTTACTTTAAAAACCGCATCACAATTTTCGCCCAAAGAAAAACTGGTTTTCAGTCGAGATAAAAAATCTGGCTTTTATAAAAGCATGATGGGTGTTTACGAAATAGTAAACAAACTGGATACTAACCAAAAAGCCATTGCAAAATATTGGGATGATAACCCGAACGTATCTGTAAACCTGGGGCATTTGAATTATTTTGTTCATAAAATTTCGCCGGGCGGCCATTGGTTAATGATAGCAAAGCAGGCTTGCGAAGAAAAAAAAGAAACAGTAAGCCGCTCATCACTTGCCTACACACTTACTGCCATTGCTGTGTTTGATGGTTTTATAAGTTGCTGGCATGAAAAGTACCGCAGCAACCTGGTAAGGCCAATTACAGTCATCAACAACTTTGTTGATAAAAACTGGCAGCCCTATATTCAAACGCCGCCTTTCCCCGAATTTACCAGCGGGCATGGCGTAATTTCAAATGCCGCAGCCGCTGTACTTACCGCATTGTTTGGCAATAATTATGAATTTACCGATGCAACTGAAATACCTTTCGGTAACGAAACCCGGCACTTTAAATCTTTTTACGAGGCATCAACAGAAGTAAGCTGGAGCAGGGTTTACGGCGGCATTCATTATCCTGCAACTGCACGTATCAGCATTGCACAAGGTAAACAAGTTGGAAAGCATGTGTTGCAAACATTATATCCGGCAGCAATTAAATAAAACCAGCCATGTTAATTTTAAGGCATTATTTTTTTTCCATTTTATTATTTGTATTTTTTGCAGATAACGCATCTGCCCAACAGCAAAATGCAATAAAACTCTTTACTAATTTACCACAAAACGAAACCGGCGTAAGTTTTAGAAATGATATTGCAGAAACAGCCGACATGTTTCTATATGTTTACGAATACCTGTATGTTGGTGCAGGCGTAAGTGTTGGCGATATTAATAATGATGGCTTGCCCGATATATATTTTACCTCAACCCTGGGCAGCAACAAGCTTTACCTCAACATGGGTAATTTTAAATTTAAAGACATAACCCTTGCAGCAGGTGTAGCTGATAGCGTTGGCATTAAAACCGGCGTAACCATGGTTGATATTAATAACGATGGTTATCTTGATATCTTTATTTGCAAATCGGGTTATAAAGATCCTAACCTGCGCAAAAAAGTGCTCTACATAAATAATAAAAACAACACGTTTACCAACCGTGCTGCAGCGTACGGACTAGAAGAATCGAGCTATTCCATGCAGGCACATTTTTTTGATTACGACCGTGATGGAGATAAGGATGTTTTTTTCGTTAACCATCCAATAGATTTTAGTAAGTCGATGACTATACCTGCAACTATTGTAAACGGAAAAATGGTTTATGCGGCGGATACAAATACTTTGTATGTAAGTGATAGGTTGTTTGAAAACAGAAATGGTAAGTTTATTGATGTTACAAAAAAAGCAGGATTGCTTACACATGCATTTGGCTTAAGCGCATCTGTTGCTGATATTAATACAGATGGCTGGCCCGATATTTATATTGCCAACGATTTTAACAAGCCCGATTTTTTGTACATCAATAATGGTAACGGCACATTTACTGATAAACTTACAGCGTATGTTGGGCATGTAAGTTTTTCTGCCATGGGGTCGGATATTACCGATTTTAACAACGATGGGCTTGAAGATATTTTTGTGGCTGATATGGCTGTAGAAGATCCCGTAAGGCAAAAACAGCTCTTTGCTGTAAATCAGAATTACGATAAGTTTAACCTGATGCTTACGTACGGTTTGTATTACCAGTACCCACACAACAGCCTGCAGTTGAACAATGGCAACGGCACTTTCAGCGAAATAGCTAATTATGCCGGCGTTGCCGAAACCGAGTGGAGCTGGGCTCCGCTTGTTGCTGATTTTGATAATGATGGCTGGAAAGATATGTACATTACCAATGGATTGAAAAGAGATATGACCGATTGGGATTACAAAGTTTTTGTGCTTGATTCTATTATTAAAAGCATGAACCAGGGCAAAGCGGTAGATTTAAATAAATGGCTGCAGAGCATGCCACAGGTTCCCACAAAAAATTATTTTTACCACAACAACGGAAGTTTAAAATTTGATAATTATAAAAATATATGGAGCGATGAGCCGCCTTCTTTTTCGAGTGGTGCGGCTTATGCCGATTTTGATAATGACGGCGACCTGGACCTGGTTGTAAATAATGTTGATGGGCCGGCATCTGTTTTAAAAAATAATATAAGGGAACAGAATCCATTATCACATTATTTAAGATTCCGGTTTTATAAAAGCCCGGCATCTGCCGAAGAAATTTATGGAGCAACAGTAAAGCTCACCAATGCAAAAGGGCAAATACAATTGCAGCATTACAATCCCGAACGTGGCTTTTTATCAGCTACGGAGCATGTAATGCATTTTGGTACGGGAGATGAAACACAAATTACCAAAGCAGAAATTACTTTTCCCAATCAAAAGGAAATTGTTCTTCAAAATATAAACACAGACCAGATATTTACGCTTTACGAATCTGATGCTGTATCAACCAATGTCCCAATATCTGCCAAAGCAAATAATTTTTTTAAAGACATAACAGCAGAAGGTAAATTAAAATATACCCAAAAAGAAAATGATTTTATTGATTTTAAAAGGGAGCCGCTGATACCATACAGGTGCAGCCGTAAAGGCCCTTATTATGCCAGGGCAGATGTGAATGGCGATAAGCTGGAAGATATTTATATTGGCGCAGCCGCCGGTTTTGAAGGAAAGCTAATGCTACAAAATGCAACAGGTGTTTTTACAGAAAAGAAACAGGCCGCATTTACTGCTGATAAAAAGCAGGAAGATATGGGCGCTGATTTTTTTGATGCAGATGCAGATGGCGATATGGATTTGTATGTGGTAAGCGGCGGTGCAGAGTTTGCTCAGGGAGACAAATTATACCAGGACCGTTTATACAAAAATGATGGCAAAGGAAATTTTACAGCTTCGCTGAATGCTTTGCCGGCCGAGGGTTTTAACGGCTCCTGCGTTACGGATTTTGATTATGATGGAGATGGAGATGCAGACCTTTTTGTTGGCGGGCATGTTTTGCCGGGCAAATTTCCCAAACCCGACAGATGCATGTTGCTACAAAATAACAAAGGAGTTTTTACAGATGTAACTTTTGAAATTGGTAAAGAATTTTTTGCACCGGGCATTGTTAACAGTGCTGTTTGGGCCGATGTGGATGGAGATGGAAAAAATGAATTATCAATAACCGGCGAGTGGATGCCATTGCAAATATTTGGTTTTGTAAACGGACGCTTTGTAAAAAAACAAAATACAGTACATATTATGCTGCCCTCAAAAAAAGATACAACTATCAGCATGGATGCATTAACCGGTTGGTGGTATAATATGAAGGCTGAAGATATTAATAAGGATGGGAAGATGGATTTTGTGATGGGCAACCGTGGTTTAAACTCTAACATAAAAGGAAACATAAACGAACCCACCACTATTTATGCAAAAGATTTTGACAACAACGGAAGCTACGATGCTATACTTGGTTTTTACCAGTGGGGCAAATGTTATCCGCTGTACAGCCGTGATCAGTTGATTGACCAGGTACCATCTATGCGTAAAAAGTTTGTACGATATAAAGATTACTCCGGTAAAACAATGGACGAGATTTTAACCGCTTCCGAAAAAAATAATATGGAAGTTTTTAAAACCAATTTTTTTGAATCGGGCGTGCTGATGAACGAGGGCAATAATACTTTTCGTTTTATACCATTTCCTGAAAAAGCCCAACTATCTACCATTAACGATATGGTTGTGGATGATGTGGATGGCGATGGTATAAAAGATATTTTGGTTTGCGGCAACAATAGCGATGCGGCTGTTATGATGGGTGTGTACGATGCAACATCAGCACTGCTTTTAAAAGGCACTGGTGGCGGAAATTTTGCTGCTGTATCGCCTGCTGAAGCTGGTTTAAATGTAAAAGGAGAATCACGTAAAATGGTTTACCTGAAAGATAAAGGCAAACTTATCTTTTTAAAAAACGATGCCGCGGCGCAGGTTTTTATGAGGAAGTAGAAACAATTTCTAATGATTATTTTTTAATGTCTCGGAGAGACAAGAGATTGGTAGAATAAAACCTCTTTTTACAAAAGTGCCGTAGGCACGACAGATTGTTGGGATTTTCTATCATGCCTACGGCATTTATTCTGTTGTCGCTTTTTTCTACCAATCTATCGTTCCTGCCGGAACTAATACAAAGGCTTTTCACCAATGAGTAAATAATTATTTCAACAACAACTTT